>DHRG01000065.1:0-19317 GCA_002408285.1 Peptococcaceae bacterium UBA5318
CACATAAATGCTGTACCGATCCATATACTTATGATTAGACTTGCCCTTTCTAATAAGCAGTCAAATTCTGAGATGGTGAAAAATTTAATGTTGATAGTATATTGTTTAGTGTCTCGATTCCTTCGTTACGAAGCTTAAGTTCACTTATAAAAGCAAGTTTGTACAGATTTTCTTCGTGACTAAATATATAATAATGGCAATATTCCCTATCATTTTTTAAAGTTATCAGAACAGCCTTTTTCCCAGCAACTTCTTTTTTGTCCATACTCTCTAAATTCATTTTTAAATCCTTGCTGATTTTTACAACTAAGTTCGTAAAGAATATGTCTGCTTTTGGATTATCGAAGTCAAGTAATGTTGTTTTACTAATTTGCACAATACTTAGATCAAGCGCCATCGGACCTTGTTTATTTAAAGCCATTACATTCCTTTTGGTTTCAGCGTCATATAAAAATAGCCAAGTCGTCGGAAACCCGATAGAAAAACCACATTCTTCATTTTTGAAGATATTCGAACTAGCAGCAAAAACTGTATGAGACATAAATATTAAACAAAGCGTAAATATAAAAGAAATACGTTTGAAATTATTATTCATCTCGCTTACCTACTTTATTGTCTAGTCTTGTTGTTTGATTTGCAGCAATCTTCCAGTCATTTTCCTCCTTCATAAGCACCATTGTATAAGCATAAATTTCCATAGGAACACCTGGTGAAGTTATATAAGAAATACTGTGAGTGACAATAACATCAGAAGCTACTTGCGTCGACGTTATTGGCACAATCTCCAATTTTGTTCCTTCAGGAATACATGTCCATGAATTAGAAACTATTTTTTCAATAGTTATCTGTCCTGATAATACCGAACCTCCCGAATACAGTGTTGCGTTTTCTGTAAATAGCTTGGCGCACGCTTTAGCATCTCGGGCTCCAAATGCCTGGACATATTCATCATCTATCTCTTTTACTACCGCATCCACTGTTCTTTGTGATATATATTTGATTGGTTCAGCTTGGCCGATTGATCCCACGTTTAGCATTACAAAAATAGTTATCGCTATTATCGTAGAAAATTTCAAGCGACATCCCTCCTTAAGCCTGGATCTCCGGAACTTTTTTCCATTGTTTCATGTCTACGCTATACATTTACCATAAATATATATAAAGCCTTCTTGGACATCTGTAATACTTCCTTTTTAGCGAACTGACCATGCAATATTCGATAGTAGCCTACATTGATCACACCGGAAATCAAATAGTCCATAAAGGGGTTCAGTCAGATACCATTCGCCGCCACAAGACGGGCATTTCCGAGTTTGCTCTGCTTTCCTCCCTCTTCCGGTAGACTGCATCAAATAATAATAAGTCGCTATTCTCGTGAGCTCAGTTATACGACTGCAAATATCTATTCCCCGTTTTGATAAACTGCTTCCATACTTAGAAAGCTGAAAGGTTCCAAATCGCTCTCCAGTAGAACAATTCATCTGAAGAGTATCGCAAGCTTGATAGTCACTTTGCCACGAAATGATATCTACGTATTCACCACCCGAAGTAGTAGGTAATCGATATAACGGAACAACTCCCCAACAGTCCCCACAGCGAATAGGTGATTCAAGTGATACATACGTCGTATACAAGATATAAAACTTAGGTCTTAAACATTTACACACAGGGGCACTGTACGGCTCAACTCCCAGTATTCCCCAAGAAGTTTCAACACCTAAATTCTCTAATTTAGCAAGCCACTTCAACACATAATCGTTTGCTCTGCTCTCATCCAGAGAATTCTCTTCAGGTATAAGAAGAAAGGTTCGGATTTTTTCTCCATCAATTGTTACGGGATATTCCCGCCCCAGAATCTGTCCATTCATGCGCAATGCGCCCAGTAAAAGATCAATCGTTTCCAGTGCTTGCTCAGTATCATGAGATAGGGTATATTTAAAGGCACCTTCTACTACAAACATGATTCAAATCTTCCCTTCGAAAACTTTCCAAGCCTACTATTAATCAGCCAAACGGTTTGGAACCTGCTTTAATTCCCGATCACTATTAAATATCCTCATCATGCAGTTGCGTTCTTATCCATTGATATTCATTAACAAGCTCAGACTCAAAGATATCATACTCCGAGTTATAACAATGCACGTGAGGGCAAGGAATGTTAATAGATTCCTTTTTCAAACTCTTTTTCTCGATAATATGTACCTGCTCATCAGTAAAGCCATATAGATAGATTAGATTATGTCGGTCATATATGATTGTTGTATTTGTTTTTGGCGAATGTATCCACAGATCATGGCGTGCGTCATTTTCAAAGAAGTTTTTAAAGCGTTTGAGCAGCATACTGATGTTGTCGTAGGTAACTGCCTGACTCTGGTATCTGCCTGGTTTATTACCCGTACGTGGGGTATGTAGAATATATAGCATGTAAAACGGCTCATTAAGCACAGCGGTTAAATCCAGAACTGTATTGATATGTCCTTGTGCTAGTCCAATAACGATTCTTTCATAGCTACTCTTTTGCTCCACATTATATAAATCAGAGTAATAATACTCCTGTGTTTCGTTGTTTCTGTGACAGCCTAATTTAAACACACGCTCACATCCTTATAGCTCAAAAACACTAAAATGTGTCTCTATAGCTGTACTCTATTGCTACTTCTTTTTAAATCTCAAAAAACCTTCTTGCATAAACAGGCAACCAACGCCTTCAAAGCGCTGGGGAAATTAAGATACGTTCTGTCGCGCATGTTAGAAAAATGTTAGAAAAACAGCAAAACAGCCTCCGGGTAAAAACCCCGGAGGCCTTGATTTTCCTGGAGCCGATAACAGGATTCGAACCTGCGACCTATTCATTACGAATGAACCGCTCTACCAGCTGAGCTATACCGGCATATGTGTTTAACATATGATATTATACCCTTACCGCAAGGGAAAATCAAGAGCGCAGTATCCGAAAATCGCAGTCAATTATTACAAGCTAATCCCGCCGGCCCGTTCCAGGGAATAAGCAGTAAAAGGCCCCGGCTTTGCCGGGGCCCTGGTCACTAAATCATGTTTTTCTTATAGGCGTCGTAGAGGCCTTGGAGTTCTTCCACTTTCTCGGCCATTTCCACCTGCAGAGCGGAAGCGGCCGCATGGTCGCTGTCCGTAAGGGCGTCCCGCAGGCGGGTAAAGAGGCTCTTTTGCGCAGAGGAGTCCTTCGCCAGATAGATGCGCAGCGCATTGATTTCGCTCCAGTTTCTATCGTCAATATCGGTGCCGTTTTCGGCACTGTGCAGTTTCACCGCATCGCGCACTGCTTCCAGGTTATCCGGAATAATCTTGTTGATAAGTTCCGTTTTCCAACGCAGCAGCGCACCGCTTACAAAGCCGTCAATGATGTTTTGACGCAGTGTATCGCCGGCTTTTAACACTTCCACTTTCCCGGGATACTTGCTAAGATTCTCCATGTTTTCCCAAACAGTGGCCGGCGGTTTGCCAAACAGACGGTCCCGCTCCTGATCACTGTAGTCGTCAAACACGTCATGTTCACTGCGGTAAGCGCGGTGGGTTTCCAGATAGAAGGCAGGTGTGCCCGCTTCTTTGGACAGGGCGGCTTCCAGTTCAGTCATGGATTTACCGGCCGTAATCGCAGCTTTGATGCCGTCGAATATGCTCAGATAGATGGCGGACAACGCAATATAGGTGTTGGTGAAGGGATTCGGGGAGCGCACTTCAAAGCGGGTAGCCAGCGGCTTGTTGATGTCACGCACCAGACCGGCCAGGATGGTCCGGTTACGGGAAGGATCGGCGTAGCTGTTGCCCAGGGAGGTAACGATACATACCGGCGCTTCGAATCCGGGCTTCAAGCGGTTCAGAGAATCGTTGGTGGAAGAAATGAAAGGATTGATAACTTCATAGTTTTTCAAAATACCCATGATTGCGCCATAACCCACGGCGCTAAGGAAGTTTTCCTTCATGTCGGCCGGGCTGAAGAGGTTGACAATTTTGCCGGATTTCAGACGAACGGCAATGCCCACGTGGGTATGTTCACCACTGCCGGCGACACCGGGAATCGGTTTCGCCTGGAAGGTCAGGTCCAAGCCATTGCGGCGGAAAACTTCTTTGATGACCGTTCTGGCAAGCAGTTCATTGTCGGCGGTTTGTAAGGCATTGGAATATTTCCAGTCGATTTCCAGCTGTTCAATAATGCTGGTCAGATGGCCGCTGGGATCTACTTTTGCTTTTACGCCGCCCACTTCTTTATGGCCCATTTCCGGCTCCAGGCCGTATATTTCCAGGGCTAATAAAGCTTCTTCCAGGGCGGTGCGCACTTCGCCTTTGGTCCGGGCCCAGTATTGCTCCTGCATTACCTGGGAGGCGGACAGTTTTTCCACTTCAGCCTGGTTATCGGGAGTCTTAACCCAGAATTCCAATTCGGTGGCGGCGGTAAGCAGCACTTCCTCGATTTCTTCCCCGTAGATATTTTCCAGACCGGATACTTTATGCTGTGACAATAAGGCTTTCAACTCATGCTTGATATAGTTGGCGGTGTTGAAGAGAATGGAACGGGAATCAACACGCACCCCGTTATGTACCAGAAAGCAGGGAATACGCAGCGTGCCCACCGGCTTGCCCGTCTCTTCATCCACGTGCTCATAGTTATAATCCACAGTCCAGTTTACGCCGGTGTCACACACCATGTCTACCTTGGCATTGTTCAGGGTGGCAATACCGTGCAATACTACGGATGATCCGTCGGTTTGGATCGCCCCGCCCAGAAAATCATCCATGTCGTCGATGAAGATGCTGATGGGGATTTTCTCATCGGTGTCATTGCCGGCCAAATCGATGCCGACAAGAGAGACAAAACGGATTTCCCGATGATCTTTCAGCAGCTTACGCAATGCAGCTTTGCTATAAGCGCCCGCGGGAATCAGATATAACAATTCGCTTGACATTTTACTTTCCTCCCATAATTCAGTTATTTATTTAGTTTTCCAAATATCGCCGCTTATATTGCACGCATAATATTGGCAAAACTTTCTTACCATCGCCTATTATAGCATCATAATTACAGGGTATGCAAAGGGCATCCGTAAAAATAACGCAAAGTTGTCAAAATATTATAAGTGAACGGTTGAGGAAGCTCCCGCCGGGCTCCCCTAGGGCTCCCGCGGGAGCTTCTTTTAATTTTTTGCTTAAGGACCGCTAGACAAAAACCCGCTTCTCAGCCTCAGGGCTAAAAAGCGGGTTTCGTTGCGCCTGCCCGGGCTTCCAAGCCGGCGCCGGTTTTTTACCTCAAATATTAAATATTGAATAACAGGTCGCCATAGGTGGGCATGGGCCATACATCCGCATCCACCAAAGTTTCCAGTGCATCGGCAACTTCTCTTAACGCCGCCATTTTTTCAAATACATCAAATCTGAACAACGCAGCCTGATCATAGGTATCGCCATGGGCGTTCGCCGCCTTCTCCACTGCCTTTTCCAGCACGGCGATATTGTTTTTCAAAGCCGCAGTCAAAGATGATACTTCCGTCAGCAGTTCCGTCTGCGCTGTCACATCCGCGGCCACGCCGGTGGCCTTGATGCTATTAATCGAATCAGCGACATTGGTTGCAAAGTAAATTACGGCGGGCAGGATTTGCCGCTTAGCTATTTCAATCATGGTCAGAGCTTCAATATTAATGGTCTTAATATAGTTCTCCAGGGAGACTTCATAACGGGATTCCATCTCCACTTTGCTCAATACACCGTATTTTTCCATTACGGCGATATTCTTGGGAGCAATCAAAGCTTTCGTTGCTTCAACGGTAGTTTTGATATTCGGCAGACCACGTTTTTCGGCCTCAACCACCCACTCGTCGGAATAGCCGTTTCCATTGAATACAACCCGCTTATGCTTGGTTACATATTCTTTAAGAATTGCTTTGACTTCAGCATCTGCATTGGAGGCCTTTTCCAGTCTGCCGGCAACTTCATCAAGTACTTCCGCGACGATTGTATTCAGGATGAAATTGGGGCCTGCAATGGATCCGGCGGAGGGAACCATTCTGAACTCAAACTTGTTGCCGGTAAAGGCAAAGGGAGAGGTTCTGTTTCTGTCGGTGGCATCCTTGGGTAAGGCGGGAAGGGTAGTAACGCCAATTTCCATCTGGCCGCCGCCTTTGGAGCTTTGGGCGCCGCCATTTTCAAGTTGTCCCAATATATCCTGGAGCTGATCGCCTACGAAGATGGAAATAATGGCCGGCGGAGCTTCGTTGGCGCCCAGGCGATGATCATTACCGGCATTGGCGGCCGATACCCTTAACAGTTCGGCATATTCATCCACTGCTTTAATGACCGCGCACAAGAATACCAGGAACTGAACATTATCGTGGGGAGTATTGCCCGGCTCCAGCAGATTCAGTCCGTCATCCGTGCCCATGGACCAGTTGTTGTGCTTACCGGAACCATTGATGCCGGCAAAGGGTTTCTCATGCAGCAAACATACAAGATCGTGACGCAAAGCAACCTTTTTCATCACGTCCATCATCAGCTGGTTATGATCGGTGGCAATGTTTGTCGTACTGAAGATCGGCGCTATTTCATGCTGCGCAGGGGCAACTTCATTATGCTTTGTTTTAGCGTTTACGCCAAGCTTCCAGAGTTCTGCGTCCAGTTCCTTCATGAACGCGGACACTCTTTCCTTGATTGAGCCGAAATAATGATCCTCCAGCTCTTGTCCTTTCGGAGCCATGGCGCCAAAAAGGGTTCGGCCGGTGAAAATCAGGTCTTTTCTTAAATCATATAATTTTTTATCGACGAGAAAATACTCTTGTTCGGGTCCGACCGTGGTAATTACTTTATTGGCGGTTGTATTTCCCAGTGCTCTCAATACGCGGATAGCTTGTTTTGACAATGCTTCCATGGAACGCAACAAGGGAGTCTTCTTATCCAATGCTTCACCCGTGTAGGAACAGAAGGCCGTGGGGATATATAACGAATCGTCTTTAACGAAGGCCGGCGATGTGCAATCCCAGGCGGTATAGCCCCTAGCTTCAAAGGTCGCTCTCAGACCACCGGACGGGAAGGAGGACGCGTCAGGCTCGCCTTTGATTAACTCTTTGCCTGAGAATTCCATGATCGCTTTGCCATCAGCGGTCGGGGAGATGAAGGCATCATGTTTTTCGGCAGTTATCCCGGTTAGGGGTTGGAACCAATGGGTAAAATGCGTGGCCCCTTTTTCGATTGCCCAGTCTTTCATGGCAGTGGCTACGATGTCGGCAATTGCCGGGTCTAAAGACTGTCCCGCGTCAATTGTCTGCTTCAAAGCTTTGTAGGTCGCTTTGGGGAGACGTTCCTTCATAACCACGTCATTAAATACATTTGAGCCAAAAATGTCCATTCCAAATACCTCCTTATGATTTTTCTTGTTATTGATATAGTGATATAACTTTAGCCAAAATTGAAATTTGCTATCTGCTGGTTATGATGGCAAAATCCTAATTTGGCAAAATTAATTAAATGAGCTTCCCAAGATGCGGGGCTGCGGGTAAATCCAACAGGCCAAGTATGTCATGCTTTGTTTTTCCGGTTATGTTGCCAAGACAAAAAGACAGACTCCTCCCAAATATCATTGAGAGGAGTCATCATTGACTCGGACTATTAAATTATCACCCTTATTATAACACAAAAATTGTGTTTGCCTAGCTAAATATTTATACTTAATTGTTGTTTTTGTGTTTTTTTTACCCTGTTCAGTATAATTTTCCGCCGAACCTGTGGCGGTCCGGCCTGCGCAAACAGACCTGCCTTCGACATCTTTTGCCTGTGAACATAACGATAGAAAAGACGCCTCCCTTTAAGAAACGCAGATGGTTTCTTTCCTAAGGCCGGCGCCATTGCTCAACATAATTTAAATTTTTTTGTTTAAACTTATCATAACAAATCCTTGCGGAATTGACTAGTCCCTATTTATATTTTTTTAATCATTGTCAGAGTCCGCCGTTGTTCTGATACCAAACCGCTTTCCCCCGCATGATACCGCCGCCGCTCCCCGCCGGGTCCCCCTCTTTGAGGACCCATAAATCCCAGCGTTCCACGGTGGAATCGGGTCCATAGGGCGTATGCCAGCGGTCGTCGCCATCCAGATTGTCGGCCGCCTCGGCATGAGTCATCACGTGTTGGATGTCTATGGGGATGGCCAGGGCGGAAGTGAGCACCGCAATTACCTGGCTAAGCGCCTCAATCTGCATATCCGTGGGTGGTTCCGGCCCAAGATTATCCGCCGAAACGGCTCCATAGGCACAGCACACCGCGAGACCGACCGCCCCGCTGTTGCGCCGGTAGGTATGGGCCAACTGCGTGCTTAAATCGTCCACAGCGGTATATACTCCCCCGTCTTGGTCAATCGAGATGTGATAGTCGTCAAAAAACTGTCCATAATGTCCCGCCGTCCAATGCGCGTAAATCTTGACCGGGCGCCCCATTTGCGCAGCCGCTTGCTGCAGGTCCGGTTTAGCGTCATTGGCCATTTCACATAGGTCCGTTAATAATATTTGCCGCATAAACTTCCCTCCTGCCATATTACGCAACAGCGGCACAAATGGTGACAGGACAGTTTATGACGGATAAGGGGCAGCTTTGGGCTGCCCCTTATCCGTCATAGCATGCTTTCACACATCGCATTCGCACTCCAGGACGGTCTTCTTGCAAAGCGGACACTCTTCCACGGGGCAGCCGGGGTGATGATAACCGCCGGCCGGCGTGCCACAGCCCTGACAAAAAGGCTCCCCGGCGCTGCCGGACCGCTTTTCCTCTCCGTATTTCACCCGTTCGTATTCCCGTTCATCTATCTCAAAGTATTTCCAGTCGCAACTGACGTTTGCACTCTTTTCCTTCCCGCATACATTGCATTTAGCCATCATTCTCCCCCTTACAGTATTTTCTTTGCTCCGCACCTATGTTTATTTTATAAGTAATGGCCGCGTAATACAATAGCATCGCTTTTTTCACCGCCCAGGCTTTCTTCGAAAAAATCCGACTAATACCGACAGGAAATATCTTGATCTGCTAGAATTTTATTCCTTAGATAAACCGCTTCAGAGAAAGAAGGAGGCGAATCTATGAAAGGTAACAAATACAGTTTAAAAATATCCTTGTTTTACCTCATATTCGGAATCCTATGGATTGCATTTTCAGACAGCCTGGTCTGGGCACTGTCCGTAAGCAAAGACACGGCAGCCCTCGTGTCTCTGCTCAAGGGCGGACTCTATGTCGGCGTAACCACCATTTTTCTTTACTTTTTAAGCCACCGGTATATCAAGGAACTTACACATACAAACCAGCGCCTGCGGCAAAGTTTTGACGAACTTACCGCCACGCACGAAACCCTGGCGGTAACAGAGGAGGAATTAAGGCAGCAATATGAACAGTTATTAATCTCACAGGAAAAAATCAACACCCAAAACGCCATCCTGTCAACGCTGCAGAAAACCAGCGCCAGCCTCATTAATCAACTGGATCTGGATACCTTGCTGGATACGATCATCCATAACGCCTGCCAACTTGCCGGCACACCCCACGGCTTCATATTTCTTTTGGACAAGGAACAGCAATTAATGAATCTGACCGTGGCCTTCGGACTGTCGGAAGACCACGCCGGCACTTTTTCCATAGCGCCGGGACTCGGCCAGGTGGGGGAAGTCCTGCGCACCGGGCAGACATCAATCGTGGAAGATTACTCCACCTGGGAGCACCGCCTTGATGCCCCGCATTTGGATATAGTAAAGTCTATGCTCCAAGTCCCCCTGAAATCCAAAGAGGAAGTCATCGGTACCTTTGGGTTTGCTTTCACGGAACCCGGCCGCCGCTTTGACGACAGCACCGTTGAATTGTTGGAACGCTTTGCCTCGCTGGCTTCCGTCGCCATAAACAACGCTCAGTTGCATACCCGCTTAAAGCAGGATTTAGATGCGCTTACGAAGCAGGAACAAACCATCCGGATCCTTTTGCAGGCTTTACCGGATTTATTGCTGCGGATAAATAACCAGGGCCTGCTCTTAGACAGCCACTTCCCGGAAAACTTTGCGCTTCATGCTCCGCCCAAGGAACTATGCGGGGAAAGCATCTATGATATTCTGCCCGCCGACATTGCGCAAAACCTGCTTAACTGCATCCAGATCGGCAACAGAAGCGGCATGATTCAACTGCTGGAATATCAAGCGCTCCGGAACAATCAGCTCTATTATTGCGAAGCCCGCTTTGTAAAAATCGGCGACGATGAAATGCTGGTCATCATCCGCGATATTACGTATAAAAAGAAAATGGAACAACAACTGGACTATCTTAGTCTGCACGACCCCCTGACATCGGTATACAACCGTACGCACTTTGAAGAACAATTGCGGAAGATCCAGCGCAAGCATAAAAAAAGTATGGGCATCATCATGTGCGACGTGGACGGGCTAAAACTTATCAACGATACATTAGGCCATCACGCCGGTGATCAACTGCTGCAGGTTGTGGCGAAAATACTGCAGGCCTGTGCGCCGCCCCCGCATGTCGTGGCCCGGATTGGCGGCGACGAGTTCGCCGTGATCGTGCAGAAGCCCACCCCCCAGCTGATGACGGATCTTGACGCGGCGGTAAAGGCGGCTGTGCAAGAGTACAACAAGACCAACTTACATCTTCCCCTAAGCCTGTCCCTCGGCTGGGCGGCGGATTATGGGAAAGAGGCCGACGTACAGACCCTGTTTAAAGAAGCGGATTACAACATGTACCGGGAAAAGATGCATCAGGGGCTTAGTACGCGGAGTGCCATCGTCCAAGCCATGATGCAGGCGCTGGAGGCCAGGGACTATATTACGGAAGGTCACGCCGACCGCCTGCAGAGCCTGGTTGAAAGACTGGCCAGGAAGCTGGCGCTTTCCAGCCACAGGATCGCCGATTTAAGGCTTTTGGCCAAATTCCATGATATTGGGAAAGTAGGCATCCCTGATCGTATTCTCTTTAAAAACGACCGTTTGACCCCGGAAGAATATACTGTTATGCAGCGCCATTGCGAAATTGGTTTTCGCATCGCCCAGTCCGCACCGGACTTGGCTCCCATCGCCGAATGGATTTTGAAGCATCACGAATGGTGGAACGGCAAGGGCTATCCCCTGGGTTTGTCCGGGGAAGACATCCCTTTGGAATGCCGTATGCTGGCCATCGCCGATGCCTTCGACGCCATGACCACCAACCGGCCCTACCGCCTGGCCCTGGATCAGCAGGCGGCCATTGAGGAATTACTCCGCTGCAGCGGCCTTCAGTTTGACCCTGCCTTAATCAGTCCTTTTACTGAAATGCTGCAGGAAGCGGAATAATTACTTTTAAAACAGCCAGCGGCGAACTTAGCAAAAATCCTGCATAAATAGCCCGGCGCGCCCCGGCGTGTGCGTCCCCGCCCCCGTGTTTTGCATATGATACAGTGAGACTTAATGCTGGAGGTTATTATGGCATATGCAATCACGGTGCATTTAGCGGCAAAGCGGCTTACCCTGTACCGGGACGGGTCACCGGTCAGGTCCTATCCCGTGGGGATCGGTAAAATGCTTACCCCCACACCCACAGGCACATTTCATATCGTTTCGAAGAAACCCAACCCCGGCGGTCCCTTTGGCAATATGTGGCTGGGCCTCAGCATACCCCATTACGGCATCCACGGAACTAATAACCCGGCCTCCATCGGTAAAATAGTATCCCACGGTTGTATCCGCATGTATAACCGTGATGTCCTGGAGCTGGCCCGCCTTATCCCCATTGGCACGGTCGTAAGAATCACCGGCTAAAGTAAATGTTCCCTTCCCGCAAACAGCGCCGGCAGGTATAAAATCATGCTTTTTGTACAGTTATTTGCGGCCTTTGAAACTTTCTTTGACTTATTTCCGCTTTTTCTGTACAATTTCTTTAGTTTGGCATAATTCTGGGAATAGTAGCCACTATAAGGAGGTTGACGATAAATTGCTCCATTTAACCTTCAACGAATACATTTACTATGGAATTTTACTTGCGGCCTTAGCCGTCTATTTGCCCATGTATATCAAAATCCGCAAGGAACTCGACCGCAACAAACTGAATTCCGCCCGCTGGGGAGTTGTCGCTTCTTTTGCCGCCATCGGGGTCATTGCCTTTGCCGCCAAAATGGTGGCGTTGATCCCCGCCCTCATTTCCGCCGGTATCGCGTGCTTAGTTGCTTATTACGTAGTTTTCGTAAAATTTAAGAATTAAACGGACATCCTAAAAGAGAGCTTCTGCACAGGACAGAGGCTCTCTTTTTTCGTCTCCTTTTACGTAGTTGATTAACTTGCCGCGCCATGTCAGTTCAATTTCCGGATGTCCACGTTGCCGCCGAGGCGCCAGAGGCTGATGTTATTCATCCCCCGCTCTTTTGCAACGGATATCCAGAAATTTATCGTTTCCATATCGGCGAACCATACCTGATAGTTAACGTCTTTGGCTTGATAATCAAAAACCAGGCATTGGCTTTCCCCGTCCCTTCTCATTTCCGCGCCATAGACCGTGGCCAGGACTTTGGCCTCCCCTTCCGTAATAAAACGCTTGTCGCCATTGTCTCCCCACACACAGCCGCCCGTCGACAACGCGATCGACTTTTCGCCCGGCAGGGCTTGCATCCGCGTGATCATTTTTTGAATGAACGCTTTATTGGCCTTCGGCCCGGGAGTACTGTGCAATCCGTAGAGGTTATAGAACATCACCACGTATTCCGGGCCCTTGAAAAATCCCGCCGTATTGAAGGGCGCCGAAGGCTCCAGCACAATTCTCAGTTTCAGATTATTACGCCGCGCTTTTTCGTAAAGTTTTTCCGTAAATGTTATGAAAGACCGGGCGACTTTTTCATCCGTCCATAGCTTTTCGTAATCAATTTCCATGCCGTCGTAACCGCCCTGCAAAGTCAGGGCGAGGATTTCGTCAATATGTTTCTCCATCGCCGCGTCGTCGGCCAGCACTCTGCGCAGCACATCTATATCCTTCAAGGCCACGGACCCGTCAGGATTTTGCCTGTCGTTGACGATCGTCAGATATGTCTCATATCTTATCCTTTTGATTTTGCGCTCGTTTCTTTTCCCGGCCAGTTCTTCCGGGAGAAACAGCCCGTCATTTTCAGCAAAATACGCGCCAAAATACGAAATTTCCGCCAGCTTCCCGCTCGCTTTTTCCAATTCTCCTTCGCCGGCCTCCAAGTCCCAATAAGTTAACCAGGCCGATCTTTTTTTTACTTCCTTTGCGTTGACAGCAAAAGAGCCCTGATTAATACAGCCGGTCAGGATAATGAAGGCGAAAAGAAATATGGCCGCTTTGAAAATTTTCTGCATCATGCTGTTCACGCGGGTCCTCCTTGTTTTATAAGTGGACGATAAACCAGTTTATGAGAGCTTCCCACAGCCCCTTGATTTTATACTTAACTGCGGAAAAGCCCTGCAGTCGGCCGTCAAACAAAATCTTCTCCTTTTCAGCGCCCGTGTTTTCCGTAATCATCAGCTTTGCAAATACCCCGTCATAGACATCGTCCGCCAGATTTCTTTGACTCCAGCCGTATTCGCCCCAGGCTGTTTCAAGATAAATCGCCCCGGCTTTTGTATTTGATATTGGTAAATCCTTCACGGCCTCTTTACCGTCCACCGTAATGCTCAGCCGGTCTCCCCCGAGGGACAGGGCCAACAGCCGGTCACCTTTGGCATGCGCACTGAGGGCAGGCACATATTCCTGCGCCCCGTCCGCCACCGTGGGCGCATATTGTAAAGTTTTGTCCTTTAAGCGCTCGGTATAGAGCTTTGCTTTTTCCACCGAGTCGGCATACTTGATAAAGGTCTCCAATTCCCGGATTTCCGCCGCCTTTTTATCTTCGGGGATCGAAAGCACCGGTTTGCCGTCGTGTCTGTCCAAATTTAAAGCAAACAATTCTTTTTCGGCGCCGCCGTTTTTCTCCGTTACGTATAACACATTATTAAAGATATAAACCGCCACGAATCTGGTTAAGTTGTCATCGGCGCGCAGATATATGCGCTGTAAGCCCAGCTTATTCCCCTTCAGGCCTACGGAAAGAATCAGGTCGGAAAAGTCATTGCTGTTTTTCAGGCGAATTAACCCTTTAGCGGTGGGCAAAGAGGTCAAAGTCATGGTTTCCCCTTGAATCTCCAAAGCCCCTTTCAGCAATTCCCAGGACTTCTGCCGGGCCGCATCTCCGGTCACAAACGCTACATCCTGATTGATATCGTATTTGATGCGCATGAGCAGATGATTCACCGACCAGTAGGCCTGCGGCTGCATACGCGTTAAATCATAGATACTGCTGTTTCTCTGGTTGAAACAAAAACCTTCCCGGTTGAAGTTCATCTTAAATAATGTTTTCATCCAGTAGTCGTTTACCGCGCTCACCTTGTCATTATTGCCGAAGCTGCCCGTGTTGGAGTGCATCAGGATGTACATGCCGGGCACATAGCCCAGCGATTGGCTATAAATATCCCGCACCGCCTCATAGTCGTAACTGATACGCTCTTTCATCTTACGCTGACTTTCTTTGGGAACGTCATACTCGTCCCGGATATAATCCATCAGGTAATGGTTGTATTTGCGGCTTAAATATGGCTGAACCTGTGAATGCTCCAGGGGTTCCAGTTCGCCCAGGTAATTATTGTGCCGGTCAAATACATTGATAAAGGCCAGCCGGTATCCGTTGGTGCCCATTTCCCAAAAAGTAGTTTTTTCAAGGTCTTTTAATTCTTTCGGCATTAAGAACTTGGGATCCTTCTTGGCGAACTTTTCCGGATAAGTCAGCATCGTGGCCTTATAATTCAGGTCCTCCAAAATCTTCTGGGCAAAAATCGCCGTATCCCGCCGGCCGTCTTCAAAAATCAGGTACAGGGATTTTTCCGGCAAAACCTTGCCTGACTGGTAGTAATCCAGGATATCCTGCTGCGTAACCGTTACATAGCCCTGGGCCTGCAACGCCTGCAAATGATGCTGCAAACGTTCCTCCCCGATTACCGTCTGATTGCCGATGCGTTCCACCCCGAAATAAGACAGGGCCACAAACCCTTTATCGCCGGCAAACCGAGTGCTCTGCTGCCCATAAGGCACGTAGGTTTTCAGGGTAAAAACCGCCGTGATAAAAATCGCCAGCACCGCAAGGATAAAAGCAATTTCCAGCAGGGTGCGCACGGCTTTTTTTCTGTTTTTGCGGGCCGTGAATTCTTCCTTATCCATCGTCTTCATGTTTGCGCCCTCTTTTGCTTTCTGCGGTTCTTTTTAAACAGCTCCACAATATCTGCGGGGGTCATCCGGGTACCCCAGGTCGTTTTCCAGAACGTAAACCAGGCAATGGGCATTTGCCATAAAAGCACGGCCTCATAATAAACGCAGAACCACACGCCAAACAGCCAGGTTGAGCTTTTGCGCAGGAACAGCTGGGCCATGCTCATTAACGAAGCCATTAAGAAAATGCCGAAAATAAAGGTAAAGGGAAACACCCTGTGGGTTAAGGGAATATACAGCAAGTTATAAAGTACAATGACCGGCGCCAGAATTGGCACAAGCAAACCCATATAAAAGGACAGGGACATAAAGGGTTCTTTTTTCCACATGAACATGGCGGCAATCAGCGACTCCCTCAGCCAGGACCGTTTCCAGCGCATCTGTTGCCGGAGAAAGATGTGGTGGGTGTTGGGCACGATCGTGTTGCAGATGGCCGTGTCCTGGTAGCCGGTACGATGTTCTCGCAGGATAAAGTTAGTCATACTCCGGTCGTCCCCGAAAGTCGCCTTCTGGCCCAGGAATTTCTGGTTTAACCAGGCGTCCATATACTTCAGGACCAGCTCCTTCCGGTAACAGGAAAGGGGCCCGGACAAACAGGTCACCGCATCAAAATAGCTTTCCGCCGCTTTCATAATGCGAAAGGCAATGTAATACCGCACCGCCTGCATTTTTGTAAGCGCGTTTGTATAGGTATTGGCCACATCCGTCCTGCCGGACACCCCGCCCATGCGCGTATCTTTGAAGGGCTGCACCAAATTCCGGATGGCAAAGGGATCCAGGAAACTATCCGAGTCCACAAATACAACCAACTCGTGTTTGGCCAGCCGGGCGCCCTTTGCCAAGGCGTCCCGCTTCCCCACGTTTCTCTCCTGGCGGATATAATGCAGTCTCCCTTCAATATGAAAGCGCTTTTCTTTGCTTTTCAGTTCTTCCACCAATTCTTTGATTTTCTCGTAAGAACGGTCGTTGGAACAGTCATCCACCACGATAACTTCCAGTTTGTCCAAGGGATAATCCTGGTTTATACAGCCCGCTATCGTGCGCTGGATCCACGGTTCCTCGTTGAAACAAGGCACAATGATCGTCACGCCCGGTGTAAAGTCCTTATCAATGGGCACGGGACGATACCAGGCGCCGAACAGGTAGCGGGTCAGCAAAAAGGTCGCGGCGATAATACTGTACGTGTATAATACCTTATTAAATTTGAAATAGAGCACACTTTCCGCCCGCATCAGGAGAATGCAAGCGGAAATAAGGAAGAGAAAGAGGGCGGCCACCGACAGCATATAAACATTTTTCTTCTTTGTCGCGTATTGAGCCAGCGTCTCCAGAAATTCCAGGCCGCAAGTGGTGTTCCCGTCGGCGTCGCGGCCCAGGCGGATATATTTCGCGTCCATATCCACCTTCATCTCATATCCCTCCGGCATGGAGCCGGGTGTTATATTGAACTTCAAATTAATTTTTTCTGCCTGACTTAAATCCTGCGCGACTTCCGGCGGTAAGGTAAGCAGGATGCCGGTACTCGAGATATCGACAGCCTTCGCAAGGCATTTTACTTGTTTGCCGGCCACCTCGTACCGGACGGAAACATCATAGGCAACCACGTAGCGCCGGCCGGTTTTCTCGTTTTCGCTAAGGGTTGCAATGTCATCATCCCCGGCATCGCCCTTTACCCTTCTCCGGTCGACATTGCTGCGCACGCCTTCCTGATCAGGCACCTTCGAAAGCAGCCTGCGGTCAGGTTTGGCAACAAGTAAAACATCTTCTTCTCTTTTAATTTCCGGGTGAATTAATTTCTCCATAGCCACTCCCTGCCATTCCCTGCTGCTTACTGCCCACAGCAGATAATAAACCGCCGTCGTATATCCCTTACCATCTCCAACCCCTCACATGCTGCCGGACAGGGCTTTAATTGCCCAGGTGCTGTCTGCTCATTTGCACATAGCCTTCTTTGACGTAATCCGGCAATCTGCCCACTATAAACTTGGAAGGATCGGCATCAGCTTTGGCCTCATTGGCCGTCAGGAGAATATCCAAAGCCATCGCCGTGAATACTGAACCATCGGCCATATGCATAATCAGGATGCTGCCCTTTTTTAACTCGCCCTTTTTATCATAGATATCGTCTTTCATGGTGCGGACAAGCTGCGTTACATTTTCCGCTTTATAGTCATAGGTGCTGCTTGAGCCGGAAATGAGATATTCATAATCGGATTCAAACAACGCTTCGAAACCATCCCTGCTCAGGGCCAGCGTGGGCGGGCGGAAAAACCTGGTCAAAACGGGTTTGCCGTCCACGGTTACATCGCCGGTAACATCCCGTAATTTCTGAAAGGCGGTGCTGTAATCCTTGATATACTCCGCTTTTTCCTGCGTCTGTACCTGCTTGTCCGTCTTGGGATCACGCACCGACATCGCCTGGTGCTTGTCGGAGTGACTGGCGATGGCATGTCCCTGCACGGCAATCGCCCGCAATAGGTTCGGATTATACTGCACATTATTTGTCAGAATAAAAAAGGTGGCTGTCGCGTTATGCTTTTTGAGGACATACAATATTTTGTTAATGGACGCATCGGTTCCCCAGTCGTCGAAGGTAAGGAAAATCACCTTATCCCTGGTATGGACAAACCCGCTTTTATCGAGACGGCGGACATCCATCTTTGAGAAACCAACCATCCGGTCTTCGTAGTCAATACCCTCCTGGCCGATATAGCGTTTAGAGGCCTCGGACAGGAATTTATGCACATCAACCTTTACAAACCCGTCATCCCGCAAATAGGGCGGGATATTGCGCGGATCCGCCGGGTAGTGATAAGTAAACTTCGTATTATGAAGAATTTCGCCCACCGGCTTGATTACATACTGTGAATCGTTGTCCGGATTGTTACGCGGATTATCAAAGGAGGTTATATAAGCAATATTGTCCACCTTATGCCGTTTAACCGCTTCAATCAGGTCGACGACAAGCTGTCCCCGGGTGTAGAAGTCCATCCTGAAATGTACAATCTGTCCGCGCCCCAGGGAAAAAACCGATTTGCCGAATATTTCGGACATAACCTGATCAGCGGCCGTGTAATCCTTATGTTTGGTTTGGACCACATTGACAGTTTGACCAATTAATTTACAGCCCAGGACCGCCGCCGCTTCCTTCGTGGTGTCCGACACGGCGCCCCAGGGCTGTTTCACCAGTGCTGTCGCCACGCCAAACTGATCATGGAGAGTAATGCGGCTGCGGGTAATTATTTTGCAGGTCTCATCAAAAGTTTCCCCTTCCTTCGGTCTGATGGCAATCCCGATTTCGTGGCCGTTTTGGATAATTTTCCGCACCGTTTTGGCGTACTTCTGCATTTCCGTTTCCGTTACAAAGAAGGTCCCTTTAATACCAAGCTCCTGTAATTTCCGCAACACGTCATCCACCACCGCTTCGTTGCTCAATCCGCCAAAGGTGAAGGCAAGGGCAGGTTCGGTGGTATAGATCATTTTGATTTCCTTTGTCTCGTTTGCCGCCTTCTCCGCCGCATAGGCCGTGCGGCAGGTAAATAAGGACGTTACCTGCTCCCGCAGGAAAGCGGCCGCGTTTACCAGGGAGGACAGCGCTTCACGGGTTATCAGACGGGTGGTCTGCGGGGGCGCGGTACTGCTTTTTGCAAAATCCTCCACATACACCGTGGCATAGTTCGCCTTTTTAAGAGCAATCAACAGTTTTTCCACGGCCTCAACCACGTCTTTTTCACTCAGCTCCGCCGGGGGCAGTTCTTTCAAGCCCGGCTGCTTGTCGATAGCCGGTCTCAGATCTGTTTTCCCCGCTTCATTTGTAATAAGATCGACATTGGGTTTTAGTTTGACAGAAACGATACTCCCCGGTTTAAGACCGGCGACAAACCCGTCCGCCGTTTGCGCCGCTTTAATTTGCTTTACATTCAGCATTGCGTCACTTTGCACAACACTTTGAAACCCGCAGGCTTTGGCCGCTTGCAGCAGTTGGGCCGTATATTTGGTATCATTGCATTTCAAAAGATTTGGACCCCTGTCGGTGGT
>DHRG01000065.1:19366-20925 GCA_002408285.1 Peptococcaceae bacterium UBA5318
AGCTTGTCCATTTTAGCCATGCCGTGCAGGGTATAATTTTCGATCCTGTGTCCTTCTTTTTCAATGTTTATCACGGTTTGCGGATCCTCGGCGGTCTGTATCCCGTCCACAAAGAATGTCGCCTGCACATTATATTTTTTCAAAAGATCCAAAATCTGCTGCACGACGGCACGATCCGTCAGGCCGTCAAAAGTCAGGGCAATACTACGCTGTCCGCCCTTGCCACGGGTAATGACGGCAGCCTTTTCGCTGCTGTTTTTCAGGCGTTCCCTTGCTTGGGCGATTTCCGCGTCGGCATTATACGCGCTTTCCAGATCAGTAATATTACGATAATCACCGGCGGTCTGCTTTATAAAGAAATCCTTGAAGAAAAATACTCCCGCCAGACAAATACTTATGATGAGAACGCCCGCCGCCAGCATGATTTTCTTATTATCCAGGCAAATCACCCCCCATGTTTACAGACTCCAGTAGGAATACCCTTTTGCTTCCAAGATTCTCTGGTCATAGATACTTTTGACATCAATGACAACATGTTTGGCCGGCTGCTTTGGCTTTTTGAACATCTGCGCCAGATCCGCCGGCTGTAAAGCTTTAAATTGTTGATGGGCGACTAAAAACACCAGGCAATCCGCATCATGAACATCTTCTATTTCCAGAGGGTCGGCGGCAAACTCGCTGCGAAACTCCGTCTTATCGACGACCGGATCCACCACCTTGACGCTAATGCCGTAGGCGGTGAGGTGCCTGTAGACATCCACCGCTTTCGAATTGCGCATGTCCGGGCAATTTTCTTTAAAGGTTATGCCCATGAGATAGATATTGGCTTTCTTCACATTCTTATCGGCCTGAATCATCTTTTTTATCACAATGTCGGCCACAAAAATCGCCACCTGATCGTTGATCTTTCGGCCCGCGGCAATAATCTGCGAATGGTAGCCCAGCATCTCCGCCTGGTAGATGAAGTAGTAGGGGTCGACCCCGATACAGTGCCCGCCCACCAGGCCCGGATAAAAGCCCAAGGCATTCCATTTGGTATTCATGGCGTCAATGACGTCCCTCGTATTGATGCCCATCCGGTCAAAAACCATCGCCAGTTCATTCATAAAGGCAATATTAATATCCCTTTGGGCATTTTCCACCACCTTTGCCGCTTCCGCCACCTTTATGCTGGGAGCCCGGTAAACCCCGGCCTGAATCACCAGTTCGTAAATGGCGGCAATGCTGTCCACCGTTTCCTCATCCATGCCGGAAACGATTTTTTGAATATTTTCCAGGCGGTGTATTTTGTCGCCGGGGTTGATTCTTTCCGGTGAATAGCCGATTTTGAAGTCCCGGCCGCAGAGCAGGCCTGACTCCTTTTCCAGGATCGGCCGGCAGATATCCTCGGTAACGCCCGGATACACCGTCGATTCAAAAACCACAATACTGCCCCTGGCCAGATTTTGACCGACAATTGCACTGGCCTTGACAACGGGCTCTAAATTGGGTGTTTTATCGCCATTGATCGGGGTGGGCACAGCCACAACGATAACCTTCGCTTCCTTTAATCTTTTAGG
>DHRG01000065.1:21118-25731 GCA_002408285.1 Peptococcaceae bacterium UBA5318
TTCTCCCGGTTGATATCAAAGCCCAGGGTTTTCACTTTCTCCGCGAAAGCAACGGCAATAGGCAGCCCTACGTATCCCAGGCCCACCACCGCTAAGTAATCAGTTTTGTTCCGAATTGCTGCAAACGTTTCCATCGGCATTCGCCCTCACCCGCTTAATCGTTTAGAAATAATAAGTCAGCTGATTCCACCATGTCTGCGCATTTACCCCGTTTACTATGTCCCTCAGATCAAAGTACTCCATGCCGCCCACCAAGTTTTCGGCAAAGGTGTAGCGCACGCCCAGCCCGTAGCCTCTAAAGCCATGGTCCTGCATCCAGTTGTTGGTGCCGTTCATGCCATGGGCTAGATAAGTGCCCCTTGGCTGGTTGTAATATTTCGCAAACAGGTCGTAGGTGCCGGGCCGCCAGGTTTTGAGATCGCCGTAATTAAAACTCAGCACGTAGCCGTTGCGGTTCCCTTTATCGTCTTGCAAACTAGAGCCCAAATACATGGCGCCTACACTAAAGTTGCTAAAGTTGTAATTCCCGCCCAATGTCCAGATCGAATTCTTCTTACCGTTATCCAGTCTATTGTCATAAAGGCCGGCTTCCAGGCTGTAGTCAAAATCAGTATAGCGGACCGTGGTAATAAATGTATTTTTCGTCTCGGCGGTTTTCCCATAACTCAGCGTATACTTCAAGGGCCCGCCAAAGTCGGCGCTGACGCCTACAAAGTCGCTGTCATAGATATTTCCGTCGGCCATCAGGTACCCGAACGAACCCGCCCGCACCCTGGCCGCGCCCAGCTTCCCTGCGGCATACAGCCGTGAAAAGTTCAGCTCATTATTGTAATTTAGGAAACTCAGTTCCCCTTCCACCATGCCATAAAGACGCCAATCCTTATAAAGCTCCGTATCCAAGCCCAGCCGGAGACGGAGCCCGGATGAATCCCTGCCCCATTGCCCCGGGCCGCTGTTAAGCCGGTAGTGAAAACGGAGTTCGCCGTCCACATTCACCTCGCGGTCCCGT
Source organism: Peptococcaceae bacterium UBA5318 (assembly GCA_002408285.1). Classification (GTDB taxonomy): domain Bacteria; phylum Bacillota; class Peptococcia; order DRI-13; family UBA5318; genus UBA5318. Next base: position 22,128 of record DHRG01000065.1, read on the forward strand.
TGTTTACCACGGTCACCCACGTTTGTCAGTTCGTCCATGAGACCCGCATAGGTTTCCGGCGCAATATACCCGTCATTGACGGGCATTTTTTCCCCCTTGGGGGGATTATTCACCTTAACTGCCGGTGTTTTGGGGGTAATGTCGGCGTTATTCCGGAGAAGAGCTTCCCGCTGATATGTATTGCTATCGTTCACCCCGCCCGCTCCCTGGGGTGCAATATCGGTATTACGCTGATAAATCGCTGTCGTCTTGCGGGGATTGGTAGTGCCCGACTCCGCGATGATCAGCGATGTAAGCCGGGCTGCCTCATAGGCAAATTCCGCCTTGGCCTTTTCCACATCCAGCCTCTGGTCACTGATTATTTTCGTGGTCAGCCGGGCCATCTGATAACTAAACTGTTCCTTTTGCCCGTCGGGCAGAAGCGGCATTACTTTGGCCGTAACCCGGGCCATCTCGTAGGCGAACTCAACTTTAAAATTCTCCGCACTATTCGGGGCGGCAATTATTTTTGCCGTAATTTGCGCCATCTCGTAAGCAAACTCCGCTTTGGACTTGTCCGCTGCGGCGCCATCATCGGCTTCCCTCGTTTTCAGGCCCTCGCTGGACGCGTGAGCCACATTGCCCTTCAGTTCGCCCCCGCAGGGGTTCCCTGTGGATATGCCGATGACCGTGGCCATTGCACACAATATCATAACCGACTTTTTCATTGGATCATTCACCGCCCCGTCTCAATGTGCAATCCTGACCTCTCAGATCCATCAGATATATCCAAAAAAATACCCGTATTCTGTAAAATATAAAGTGAGCCTAGGTAAATAATTATAGCATATTTCCAGAAAATTCACGACAAAATTTCCTAAATTTCTTCATAAAATACAAGATTTTGCAAATATCTTCGGGGAATATCGTCTGACATAATTAGATTACCGGACAAGCGGGCCGATGATTTATGTATCCCCTGCCCTTCCACAATAAGAAAACCGTTGCGCGGCTTGCGGGCATGGGGAATGGGGAGTTGGGATTCCCTTCCCCGGAGATATACTTTCCTCTACGACAAAAAACCTCCGGCACACAGGCCGAAGGTTAATTTTACTCTGTTTGAGCATGTCTCAGATATAATAACAACCGGAAACATGCTCCAGCAGAGTAATAAGCCTTCCGGTTATTGACCGGAAGGCCCGCCTGGGCTTTTTACACCCAGCAACATATAACGCATTATGGGTTACGCGTTAGAAGCCAATGAATTTCAGCACTTTCGCCAAAATACCTTCACTTTTTTCCGCCGGCGCAGCCTTTGCCGGTTCGCTGCCGCTTTCCATCGTGACGGGAGGCTTCTGGTCCTGCGAGCTTTGCGAGGGGCCGGCTATTTGCTTGCACCCGTTGCAAGCCGCGACGTCGTCAGGCAGCTCCAGACCGCAGTATATGCAATGTTTCATCGCATCTTCCTCACTTTCTTTAAATTATGTACCCATGTACATATAATCTTAATTTGTAAGATAATTCTCACACTTCGAAAAAATTCCTCTAAAATAACGCAAAAATTTTTCGGAATTTTATAATTTTATTTATTACCCCGCTGGCCCCCCTTCCTGCAAGGAGCGCTCTCCGGGCCCCTCTTTCATTGTGGGTGGGACAAAATGCCGATTTGCCGCAGGGAAACGATATCTGTCCAATAAGGATAACGCCTCTGCCCGGTTCCCTCTGCGCAACTGTTAAAGTATATTATTTTAGCGCGGATTGTATCCCCCTTTTCTCCCTTAAAGCAGCCCCAATTGTCGCTGTCGGCGGATAAGCAGGCGATACCGGCAACAGTCCGGTCACCGGCAGCCTAATGATAAATAATCTGAATATACGTTATTTTTCGACTAAACTGAAGGCAATCCCGCACCATTGCGCGCCAACTGCAACTTTTTGGCAGGTAATCGTTAAAAATTGTCGAAAGCAACTAATGGTATGGCAAAAGCGGGCGATAGCACCGGCTAAACAAACATCAGGAATTAGGCCCCCTTGCCCGGTGGCTATATCGCCAAAAAATGCTTTTTGAAAGTTCGGTGGGATAATTGCAACTTATGCGGGCCTTGGAAAAAAAAGAAGATCAGAGTATCCTGCAGCTCATAATGCTTGCGGTCCTGGTTGTTGGTTGTTTAGGCATCCTCTTCCTTAAAACCAATACCCTGGACAACATTGCGCTGGCGGACTCCGATTGTTATATGCGCCTCATCCGTGTGCAGCAGTTGCACGACACAGGCGACTGGTACAACAATGGCATCGACCGGAGCAACGCTCCCTACGGTGAAATCCTGCATTGGTCCCGTTTGCTTGATCTATTGCTTTTGGGCGGCGCATACGCCGGTTCAATTTTTGGTTCCTTCCCCACGGCGTTATTATGGTCCGGCGTAGTAATCAGTCCTATCTTATTAATTGCCAGCATATTTTCGCTTTTTTGGGCTTCGCAAGCCGTCTTCAACCGGGACGCCGCGCTTCGTGTATGCCTTTTATTTGTGTGCCAGCCCATGATCCTCCAGGTTTATGCGTTTGGCCGGCCAGACCACCATGCACTGCTGCTCCTCCTCTTTATTCTCACCCTGGGCTTTACCCTCCGCCTCCTCGTTACTTTTGATCCAAAGCGGCATGCCTATGGCGCAGGCGTGCTTGCCGCCATATCCACGTGGGTAAGTGTGGAAACCCTGCCCGCCATTGCGGTAATCATTGGCACCCTATTGGTGCTGTGGGTATGGCAGCGGGAGGATTATCGCAAACACGCAGAACGTTTTATGCTTGCCTTAACGGCAGTGTCTGCGCTGCTGCTGTTATTGGAGCGTCCGCTGGCCGACCTTGCCGTTGTGGAATATGACAAATTATCCGGCGTCCATCTTATCTTATTTGGCGTGTTATGGCTGACTCTGCGGTGTATCACTCCGTGGGCCGCTAAAACGCGCACCCAAAGAATCTGCGGCGCCTTCATCCTGCCCGTGGCATTATTCGCGGGCTTAAAAGTCCTCTTCCCGGCTTTGCTGCAAAGTCCTTTTGCTGCCGTTCACCCTTTGGTGCATTCGCTCTGGTTGTCAAAAGTCCAGGAAGTCCAGGGCTTGTTGCAGCTATCCGGCAACTCAAACTGGCTGCGCTTCTCCAGGGTGCTCGCCGCCCTGGGACTGCTGTTCTGGTCTTTACCCTATATGTTTTCACCGCTGTTCAACAAAGCCAGATTGACTACCCCCTGGGTGTTCTTCAACCTCGGCATTTACTTGTTTGTCTTTCTCACCATCTTCCAAATCCGCTGGGGAGTCTATGCGAACGTGTTATTACTCTTTCCCGCCGTCTATTTCCTGGAATGGTGTCTCAATAAAATTCTCTCCCTCAGGAGTCCCCTCAGACAAAGCGCCGCCCGCGTGGCGGTTATCCTGATCATAGCCGCCGGGCCGTTTACCATCTCCATCTTATTAAACAACTATCTGCACGCGCCCGAAAACAGTCCCTATGTACCACCCATGCGAAAGCAGCTGCACGAATTTCTGGATCGCCGTAAAGAATCGCAAACAGTATTGACGGGCCTTGACTATGGCGCCCGCCTGTTATACGAAACGAAACACCGCGTCATCGCCAC
>DHRG01000065.1:25943-29745 GCA_002408285.1 Peptococcaceae bacterium UBA5318
CAGGTCAATTTAATTGTTTTAGATCGTCAGCACCCGGAGGAGTATCTCATGGAAGAAGCCAAGATAGCCGGCACTTTCTACCAGCGGTTAATGAACGGAAACCACCCGCCCTGGCTCATACCGGTTGCCTTGCCGGAGCAGTTGCAGGACGTATATCTTGTCTATGAAATCCAATTTGATCAGGGGGTGGCTGTTTGCAGCTGTTGCAATTGAGAATTTTCCGGTACGCCGTCGTGGGTTTTATCGCCTTTATCATCGATGCCGGGGTATTGTATGGGTTAACAGCCTTTGCCGGCGTAAACTACCTGTTTTCCGCAGCCAGCGGCTTTATGCTGGGGTTAACCACCGTATATTTGTTGAGCTTGCGCTTTGTCTTTGCGGATTTAAAACAGCGGACAAACTGGACCTTCACCGCCTTTTTAGGTATCGGCCTCATTGGCCTGGGGTTAAACGAGGGCATCATGTGGTTCTTCACGGAAAAGCTGGCGCTTTACTACATGGCTTCGAAAATTGTTTCCGTTACGGTTGTTTTTTTCTGGAACTATGTGGCGCGCAAAAAATTTTGTTTTGAGGTGAAAGCAGCCAATGGACAATAAAGTATGCATTATCGGGGGCGGCCCCGCGGGCTTAACCGCTGCCTATGAATTGCTCAAAGCCGGGGTTGTGCCTCAGCTGTTTGAGAAAAGCGGGCAGGTGGGCGGCTTGTCCAAAACGGTAGTTTATAAGGGTAACCGCATTGATATTGGCGGTCACCGCTTTTTCTCGAAATCCCAAAGAGTGGTGGATTTTTGGCAGGAAATCCTGCCGCTGGAAACCCCTGCCTACCCGGCAGCGGAAAATGATTTAATCATGTTGTTGCGCCGCAGATTATCCAGAATATTGTTTCTGGGAAACTTCTACGATTACCCGTTGTCGTTAAACAAAAGGACCTTTGCCAATTTAGGGTTGGCGCGGACCTTTAAAATTGGCTGTTCTTATCTGGCTGCCCGGCTTAATCCGATCAAGCAGGAACATTCCCTGGCCGATTTTCTCTCCAATCGTTTTGGCCGGGAACTGTACGCCACCTTTTTTCGCGATTATACGCAAAAGGTTTGGGGTGTTCCCTGCGAGGAGATCCCGCGGGACTGGGGCGTACAACGGGTGAAAGGCCTATCGGTGACCCGGGCCATTCTCCACGCCCTGAAGCAGATGGTGAAAGTGCATAATAAACATGTGGAAACAAGTTTAATTGAAGAATTTAAATATCCCAAATTCGGCCCCGGACATCTGTGGGAAGAGGTAGCCCGCAGAATTACCACGGGCGGCGGCCGGATTAGCCTGCACACGAAAATCGTGGGCTTTACCACGTCGTCGGGCTGCCATATCGACAGCATCGTGGTGGAAGATGAAACGGGTAAGCGCGGGGAGATCCCCACGGAGCAGGTAATCTCCTCCATGCCGATCCGGGATTTAATTAAGCTGCTGCCCGACGTGCCCCCTGATGTGCAACAAATCGCCGGGCAATTGCCCTACCGGGATTTTATTACGGTCGGTGTTTTGCTGGATCGTACGCAGGTGGCGCCCTTACAGGATAATTGGGTTTATATCCAGGAACCGGATCTCATCATGGGAAGAATCCAGATTTTCAACAACTGGAGTCCCTATATGGTGGCGGAGCAAAATACGGTCTGGGTGGGTCTCGAATATTTCTGCCAGGAAGGGGATGATTTCTGGTCCCTGGATGACGACCGTTTGAAAGAACTGGCCTTGACTGAACTGTCCAAGATTAAGCTTGTGAAAGACTCCTCCGCCTTTTTAGACGCGACGGTAATCCGGGAAGAAAAAGCCTACCCGGCGTATTTCGGCACTTACAATCAATTTCAGGAAATACAGACGTATCTTGCTAAATTTGATAACTTGTACCTGATAGGCCGGAACGGGCAGCACCGGTATAACAACATGGATCACTCCATGCTCACCGCCATGGCCGCTGTCGATTTCCTGACAGGCAAAACGCAGGCTAAAGAGGCAATTTGGCAAGTAAACACGGAAGATTCATACCATGAGGAAAAAAAGTGACCGCCAATTACTTCTTTATGAAAGAGTAATGAGCTCTTCCTGCCTCCCGCACCACCGGACGCTGCGTCTTGATTTAAAAAAGGGGTTATGATTCCTGGAATCAACTTTAAATAAAACAATCTCTCCCAACAAAATTAAGGATGGAGGAAGTTTATGATCGCAAACATGCTTCTTAAGCAGGAACTGAACCCGCAACAATTGGCAATCGTAAACAGTGAATTTACGAAGAAAGCCAAATCTAAAACAGTGGCTTACGTGCTTTGGTTGTTCCTCGGCGGAATTGGCGGGCACCGGTATTATTCAGGGGATATTGTGAGGGCTATATTTATGACTTTCACTTTAGGTGGTTTAGGCATTTGGGCATTAATTGATGTATTTTTTATCGGCGCGAGAATTGAAGAAATCAATGAACGCATCGAAACAAGTATTATCGCCAGCGTAAAGCAAGCGTCGCCTCAACCCTCATTACAGGTTTAAGCGTTGTACATAACCCCTTTGATTCTATCTTCAATCGTCTTCTCACCTCAGGGTATTTTTTAAATGATAACCTAACAAAAGCAATTATTTGCCTAATAAAATTAGCCGGGGAATAAATCCCCCGGCTTTACTCATTCTATCGATTTCTATCCTAACCCATGATACACAGGAAAATAAACTGGCAACCCTGAGTCAGCTAACCGTTACCTGACTCAGGACGCAGCCTCGGACCCTTGCAGGGCTTTTTTCACAACCCCGTTGTCGTCAAATTCCACCGTAGTCCCGGCTTCATAAGTCTTGATCCTACTGCCGTCGGGCTCCAACAGCAGCTTGGTGTCTTTGTTTAACGTACCCTTTACCACTTCGCCCTTCTCGTTTAGTTCAATCGGCTTCTTCCCCTTAAATTCGACAAGTCCGGCACAGGCCGTGTTCGCTGTATAGTTTTCCGTTAAAAGTAAGGCCCACCCGACCGGGCGTAGATAGGAAGCTTTGGACAAAGTGCAAGTTGCCACCATGCCGTTTTTATGAAAACTTATTTCGCCGCTCGACACCAGTATATGGTTTACGGGATTTAATTCAATGCTTTCGTCTGAACCACTGATGGTCCCTTTAACGACTTCACCCCTGTCATTGAAGATAACCTCTGTGCCGCCCTTAAAGGGAAGCACTCTATATTTCGGCTGGCTATCCGGCACGGAATAAGGAATGAAAATTGGCACCGAAGGCGTATAGGAGGCTTTTTTCATCACATCCGGGGCGCCGGTTTCATATGGCAACCTTATGGTATCCGCCAATTTACCCGCAAGCACCTCACCATACTCATTAAGCGTCACAACGGTCCCTTTCTTAAACACCGGTATGTCATCCCGCGTTGCCACGATGACTCCCGGCGGCGTTATTCTCGTATCTTCATCCAAAGTTTTGGTAATCAGCGCCGCGTTAACCCGCCCATTAGGACCAAAAGACAAAATGACCGCAAGTATTATCCCGGTTACGACCTTTAACAGAAAATTTTTCATTGAAATCCCTCCACTACAGCTTCTATTATTCCTCCCTTCGACAACCTTCTGCCTTTTCCTTCCATCACGCAAGGAAATAACCCGGGCACAGCTATTATCTAAAGTACACGAACGTGTCATTGCTTCGTACAGCTTTGGTTTGGCATTTTCCTTCATTCATGCTACTCCCCCTGCTCCCAGGAGGGAAATACTTTCTGCCAGATATTCGTCACCCGCAGGCTAATGTAATCAACCGTCATCGTGCTTTT
>DHRG01000040.1 GCA_002408285.1 Peptococcaceae bacterium UBA5318
GAAAAAAGCGGTCAAGTCAGGTGAAGAAGGTATTAAAAATGCCCAAGCTGTTATAGTTGTTATCTCTAAAAATAGTATTGGCAAGCCTTGGGTAAGAGAAGAGCTAAATGCAAGTATGGTTAAAAAAATAAATACAGGTAGTAAGCTAATACCTGTAATAATTGATAATTGTGAAGTTCCAGAATGCTTACATTCAACTGTTTGGCAGAGAATAAATAATATTAATAATTACGATGAAGAATTAAGCAGAATCGTTATGTCTATTTTTGGGCAAAGTGACAAACCCCCGATTGGGCAACCTCCTGAATATGTAAGTACAATATTAAATGTATTCCCTAACCTGACTAAAATTGACAGCATTATTTTAAAACTAGCTTGTGAAAAGGCAATCGCCAGTAATCAAGAGCGCGTTAATTCTGCTTCTATTCTTGAGGAATTAGTGAAGTATAGTGTCAGTAACGATGCCTTTCTTGAAACATTAGAAATTTTAGATGGAAGAGGGTATATAAAGGGAACAAAAGTATTAAGCGGAAATATTCCTTTTTTTAGTATCACTACATTTGGAATGAATGAGTATATAAATTTGTATGTTAAAGCCTTCCCAGACCTTATGAAGAAAATTTGTTTTCGTATAGTAAATGATAAAAAAGATAATTTAACTATAGCTACTGAATTAAGTAAACCAATTATCTTGGTAAGTCATGTATTTAATTTACTTGAACAAAGAGGTTTAGTAAAATTTCATAAATTAATAAATGGAGGATTTATTCTTTATTACGTTTCTCCAGAACTGAAAAGAATGTTAAATTAATTAAGTTATCCCATACTTCGCATAAAAATGGCTTCATGCAAGGGCGGGTACTTGTATCCAAATCCCAACCCAGCACACGCCACACCCCTTCACTTCCTGGGGATTTTTCTTCTATACCCGCCTGTGAAACAGGAGCGTCATAAAACAGCGCCCATAAGAGGCGCGGAAAATAGAGCGATGAATATGAGAAATTTTGCTGTTGAGTAAATCAATCTGATGTGCGTTTATGACGCCGTCGATGGCAATCTTATCCATCTTCCGTTGAAAATGGGCAAATAGCATGATATTATTGCTATATTACTTGCACTTATCTTTCGCATACGATAAGCCTGTCATACGGGCATGAAGGTCGATTGGAGGTCATGAAATGAAAAGAATATGTTCGCTATTTTTGATTCTTATAATGATCGTTGCAGCGACGGCCTGTTCACAGCAGGCAGGGCCAGTAGAAGCACAGAATACGTCAACCGGAGCGCCCACTTCCGAGCCGAAACCGTTCGCGCCGGAAGATATATTCGGCAGCTCGTTCAATCCGTTTCACGACGCGGCTTTCCCGGATAATTTCAATGTGTACTGCGCGTCGTTCGACATCGGGGTCCCGAAGCTTGGCGGCAAGCCACACTATATCCTGTCCATGACCGCCGAGGGCAAGACGGATGAGTCGATTACCTTTTTGGCGAAGCTGGCCGGGATAGAGGATGTGCAAGCTGCGGCCCAACATGCCGAGGACTTCAAAAACGGCGGTTTCTGTGAATTTCAAAGCGCGAGCGGCGGCGAGGTTTTCAGCACGAACCGCACTATATGTCGGTCGCCATCCATAGGCCGGAATGGGGCGAATTTGACAGCGGCTGGAACATCGAATATTACGACGAGGTGAACGGTTACGTTCTGCGGATTACATATAACGCAGACGAGGACAGATATCACATATCGGCAGATAAGGATAATGCGGGCGCTGCCTTCGACTACTTGTCCGTCACCAAGGAATACGGCTGGGAATATCCCGACCAGGATACGGTAAAGCGAATGTTCAACGGTGCCTTCGGTACGCAGGGGGAGGATTTTTACGAAAAGCCGCTGGCCTTTTTTGAGCAGTTGCTTCAAGAGCGTTTCGGGATGAGCATGGAAGAACTATACGCGCTGCCGATTAGGTAGCCGGGCGATATGCCATCGTTCGCACTTATGGCTCTGTCCATGTAGACAGCGGCGTTACCGCTTCCCAGCAGGTTAGTTATTTGCTACACCCGGTTTCTTACCACAGACACCGGCAACAGTATTTAAAATGTTACCCATTAATAAGGGTCTTGGGGCTGGGCGCTTTGACAATGAAAAATTCCAATGTTTCCTCGTTTGCATTGCAAACGTTCATTTTAGTTTTGTAGGGAATGTTTACAATACTTCCTGCGGGATAGACGTTCTCCGCCTGTTCATTTAATTTAAGCGCAACATTGCCGCGTATCACTATCATGTAGACATTGGAGTTTGAATAATGCTCCGGCAGGGCCTCTCCTTTATTAAGAACTATATGATTAATTGCCACATGGTCATCTTCGATAATTCTCTCGATAATTTTACTATCGGTTAGGGTGAATGTGAACTGAGTTTCAATCATCACTAAATCCTCCTATTTATGTAATCAACGGTATTTATGTAAGCTGATTTCGACGAAGATACGGAAAAAACCTCTTTATTAACTAGGATACCAAGTGAAAAAGAAATTCGTGTCTAAACCAAAAAAATCCTATGATTACAAGAAATGCCAAAATTGTCTTATTAATTTCTTTATTAGGAGATATAAATGCACAAAAATATTCCTTATAAAATGATGGACCTTATTCTTGCTGAATTGTCAGTGTGTCAAGGGGACGGTTCTTCTGACACAAAATAATGGACAGTCCTATCTCATCCCCTTGGGGGTTTTTTCTTCTATATCGGCTAAAATATTCTTATACATCTTTTTCGAGGAAGTGCCACCCATGACGACTACCGCCAAAACCCCCTAATCGCTTGTGGCCTGAAATATTGCATAATAAGCCTGAATGGTTGCCCATTTGAAATTGGCTGCTTCGAGGCTGGCTACTGCAGAGGCGTAATCCTTTTTCCCAACTTCTAATTTTTTTAACCATATCATCGTTTAAACGGGCTATGCCCAAGGGTGGATTGGGAAATTTGCTTGCCCTACCCCTTAAAAAATTAGCTAGGAAGAATAATAACAGCATTTTTATTGACGAGAAGCTTGACCCATATGAAGACCAATGGGGCTTTTTGTCTGTCATTAAAAAATTTTATGTACAGCAACACAATTGCAGCCAATAACAACCAGCTAACGGTAACATAGGCGCCGGTGTTATCGCTGTATTATATCCTGCAATAAAGCTTGCGGGTACTGTGGCGCTTGCCCAGTCTGGATCAAAGAACTCATTAGCAATTGTATTATTGGAGCTAAATATTTCAGTAGTGCCAGTAGAACTTGAATCTATTCCAATAAGTCCTTTTCCCGCTGTGTTTTGAATACTATTCCCCACTACCTCTATAAATTTAAAGATGGTAAAATTAGCGGCATTTAGTAAGACAGGTACATTGCCTTCAAATACGGTAGTGTTGTTATTGATATACAATTCAAAATTCGAACCGCTGCTGAAATCCTCGATGGATAACAAGTGTCGTAAGGTAAAAGGAGAGAGTATTTGAGTATTGTTACTGATCAACAATTTGCCTTGAAGTGTGCCTGCTCCAATATTCGTAATGCGTATGAAAAAGCATCCTACATTTTGCGAGCCAGGTACAAAGGTATTGTTGTAAATTATACTGTCGCCTGATGTGGATGATATTAATATACAGGAATATCTGTTATTGGCTAAGGCATTTGGTGCGTAGGTAAAGTTACAATTGGTTATTTGAAACTCCGTTGCTCTGACACCTATGCCAATTTCGCTGACAGATATCTCACAATTATCTACATAGAGGCCTGTAGCGGCTAAATTGTTAAAGGCAATTACAGTATCTGTTTCTCCCGCAGACCGGGGATAATCTTGAACAATCTTCATATTTTGAAAAACAACATCGGAAACAGTAACGTTAAACATATAAAATGGCGATGGTGACAGCGAGGTAGTTATCACTGTCGTGGATGCTATACCTTGCCCTTCGATAGTAACGGATTTATTAACGTTAATTGTATTTGTAATATTAAATATTTCAGCATCAAGCAATAACCTGTCTCCATTACTTGCGGCATTGATAGCATCTTGAATTGTAGTATAAGTCTGCGTAGAACCAACCAGCAGCGTAACGCCTGTGGGCGCCGGGATAGGTCTTGGATTTGAGGCGGCAGGCAGAGCAAGCTTATAATAAAGACACCCGGTTGCAATATCAATAAATATATCTCCCAGATTGCCTGTATTACATGTCGGTGCGCCTAATCCTGTTAACACGGGTGTGCCTGGAGGCCCCGGAATCCCTTGTGGCCCCTGCGCCCCTTGTGTCCCTTGTGCCCCTTGCGCCCCTTGTGTCCCTTGTGCTCCTTGCGTTCCTTGATCACCTTTTGCCCCCTTGGGACCTGGCGGCCCGGCCGGACCCTGTTGCAAGGGGACCCATTGCTTCCCGTTATCCCTATAAAACCGCCCATCGTAAGTGTCTAAAAAAAGTCTGCCCGTATCGCCAGGGACAGGTCTTTTGCTGAAAAGCGCTTCCTGGATAGAAGGAGTACCCCCGGCATTAACCACAAAAGTATCTTCGTTATTTCTATTCATAATATTGTCTTCTCCTTACTACTAACCGTACTCTTACTTATACTCGCGTTTATAATAATCCTTGTACATTATATGTTGTAAATCTTGATGTGTTCATCTTCCACTGAATCCGGCCATTGGAAACCATTCGTCTGTTATTGTTATCTAAAACATAATCAGTAGCAGTCAATAACTGTAAGTGGTTTTTTGGTATCCTCGGAAGAATCTGCAAAAACTTACAGAATACGCCCAGAGGCTTAGAATATATAACGTGATAAAAACCTACCTTGAGGTACTGGTATGATAAAGGATATGGCAGCCTCGGTCAGAGCTAGGCTCTTAGCCTTTCTAAAAAGCAGGGTGTGTCCTTTAATGAAATAATGACTTTGTATATGCTGGAAAGATTGCTGTATCGCTTATCAATTTCACGATTTAATAATAATTTTGTACTTAAAGGTGGTTTGCTCTTATACGTTATTTTAGCTGATCCTCACAGAACAACAAAGGATGAAGACTCGCAGATCATGGGATACCTGAAGGAAGAGCACGATGATGATTTTTGATAGGCACTCAAACCCCAAATATAAGTTTGGCAACCGACATTTGATGGATCGAATTACAACTGAAATTTTTTCGACTCATGGTAAGTTAGTTTTGACAACTAAGCCGTTTCTATTGTATAGTGATATTGAAATTGAATAATAATTATATTTAAGGTGCCTTTTGTTGAGGGAGAATAGGAAAGCCGGTGCAAATCCGGCGCGGACCCACCACTGTAAACGGATACAAATCCCCATATGTCACTGGTTTAATCTGGGAAGACGGGGAAGAGGCTAAGCCGTAAGTCAGAAGACCTGCCTTAAAGATAATGTGCGACAACAAAGGTAAAGGGGTTATTTTACCTGCATGGAAGAACTTTTTAGATGGGGAGAGTTCCTTAGCTGATGCTAAGGAATTTTTGTTTTTTGTCAAACATAATGCACTCCTTTCATGGCCCCTCGTTTTGAGGGCACTTTTTTAAAAATCAGTTTCCAGCAGCTTTTACATAAGATCTTTATTACACTATGTTCGTGTTAGTTTTAGGAAAAAAGGGGGAGAACATGATAAATTCAGGGAAAAAATGCCTGCTGGTTACAAGCTTTGGAACAACGTATCCTGAGATAGACAAAGCTTGCATTGCGGCGACGGAAAAGCGGATTGCGGATGGCTTTCCCGGATACGAAGTGAGAAGGGCGTATACTTCGGAGATAGTGCGGAAAATCTTGCGCGAGAGGGATGGCTTGCAGGTGGATAATCTGCGTATTGCCTTGAAAAAACTGCGGGACGACAGTTTCCGGGAAGTGATCATTCAGCCTTTGCATATCATTCCCGGCGAGGAATATCATGAAAAAATCCTTAAAGTTGTCGCTGAATTTCGGAATGATTTTGAGAGAATTGCCGTAGGCAACCCGCTGCTAACGACCGTGAACGATTATGCAAAAACGATCGAAGCGCTAAAAACCCAATTGCCCGATCATTGCAGCGATCAGGCCGTTGTTTTGATGGGGCACGGTTCCGATCATCCGTCCAATGCCGGCTATGCCTGCCTGCAGCTTATGCTGATGGATGTGCTGCCCCAGGTCTATGTCGGCACAGTGGAGGGCTATCCAGCTTTAGAGCATATCCTCCCCAAGCTGAAAGCGGCCCGCTGCAAAAAGGTGGTCTTGATGCCCTTTATGCTGGTAGCCGGTGACCACGCACACCATGATCTGGCGGGAAACGGCGACAACTCCTGGAAGTCGGTGCTCGAAAAGGAAGGCTATCAGGTCGAAGTTTATTTTCATGGGTTAGGGGAAAATCCGGCCTTCCGGGAGATTTACCTACAGCATGCCAAAGATTGTATGGCTGGTGCGGAGGATTTATGAACGGAGTTTTTTATGGGGTGGGCATAGATCCGGGTGATCCGGGCGGCGGCGGTAGTCGTCGTGCCCTGTATAGGAAAAGAAACGGCGAGTACTGCTTTGGCTATTGCCGGGACACAGGGCGGGGCGGGCAAAACCATCATACCACCGGCTTAATGGCTGTTTTAAAGGTTTGCCGCGCCGTAAATTTAAGAATATAACTTCTTTGACAAACATATCTTTCTGTTGTACAGTATATGTGTAATTAAATAATGATTGTGTTTTAGGTGCCCTTGTTAAAGGGAGAATAGGAAAGACCGGTGAGAATCCGGCACGAACCCATCACTGTAAGCGGCTACAAATCCCATGATGTCACTGGATTCGATCTGGGAAGACGGGAGGAGGTTAAACCGTAAGTCAGGAGGCCTGCCTGGAATTATATTGTAGATTAACGAAAAGGGGGAGTTTCGTTACCTACACAAGCCGGTGACTTTAAAATGGGAAAAGTCTCTTAGTGAAACTAAGAGACTTTATTTTTTTTACACTATCGGAAAGTATAAGTTTTTAAAAGGTTGATAGTATAAGTGCAACTAAGGCTCCGCCATCGCCAGAGGCTTGGCGCAGCCAAGTTTTCTTTAAGGCTGTTCAATATATTACTTGTATAGGAGATGTTGTGCCATGAAAAGAAGCGTATCCTTCATACTGATTGTGTGCCTGGTGCTCAGCGTATTTGCGGCAGGGTGTTCCGGGACCGAAAAGTCCCGGCAACAGACAGAAAGCCGGAGCCCGAATAAAGAAAATATTGACCAAACTAATTATGTAACTTATACAGACAGCCTGAGAGATACTGTCCGTATTAAGAAACATCCCCGGAGAGTAATTTCAATATACAACTCCTTTACAAATATCTGGTATTCGGCGGGCGGGGAGATCATCGGCAGAATCGACAGCACTGAGCAATTGCCGGAAAAGGCCCTTTCTGCCGAGGTCTGCGGCAGCATGGGCAGCCCTAATGTGGAGAAAATACTTTCTTTAGAACCGGATCTGGTGCTCCTATCTGCAGGAATCGGCGGACAAAAAGCTCTAATACCCATTTTGCAACAAAATAACATAGCTTATATGGCGGCAGCCTATGAAGATATACACGGGTATCTGGGACTGATGAAGACATTTACCGAGCTTACGGGAAGAGCAGACTTATATGACCAGATAGGCAACAAGATCCAGAAGGAAGTAGACGAAATCCTGGCCAGGATACCTCAAGATAAGCATCCCAGTATTCTTTTGCTTTTTGGCACGGCGGCCAATTTAAGTGTTAAGCTGTCCAACACCTTTGTAGGAGCGATGTTCAAGGATCTGGGAGCGGTAAATATTGCTGAGAATTCCAGTTTGACAGAAGCGGAAATGCAAATATTCAGCATGGAAAGAATCCTGGAAAAAGATCCTGATTTCATTTTCTTGCAAACCATGGGCAGCGACCTGGAAAAGATCAAAAAAAGAGTCGCGGAAGAGACAACGGCCAATCCTGCCTGGAAAAGCCTGACTGCCGTTAAAGAAGGGCGGTATATCGTCTTGCCCAAAGACCTCTATCTTTATAAGCCCAACGAAAGGTACGCCGAAGCGTATGCAGGCTTGGCCAAGATACTTTACCCGGATGTATTCAAGTAATGCAGTTAGACAATTTAAAGGAGTTTAGTAATGCCGCAATATAAATATGACGAAAGCAGGAGCGGCCGCAAAAAGCTCGTGATCCTGCTGGTAATGGCAATCATATGTTTCTTGAGTTTTCTGTTCAGTGTGGGCAAGGGTTCATTGGACATATCCCTGGTGCAGGTATTCAAAGCGATCTTTCTGGGCGATAATACCTTGCATCATCAGATAATCTGGAATGTTCGCTTACCCAGAACGTTGATAGCCGGACTGGTAGGCATTTGCCTGTCTTTGTCGGGCGCAATTCTACAGGGCGTCTTGCGGAATCCGCTGGCCGCCCCCAACATTATCGGCGTTTCAGCCGGAGCAGGGTTTATGGCTTACCTGATTCTGATCGTATTCCCCGATTATTATAATCTGGTGCCGATTGGGGCCTTTATAGGAGCACTGTTAGCTACGATGATGATTTATTTGCTGGCCTGGAGGCAAGGGGCGCACCCGATGCGGTTAGTTTTAGCGGGGGTAGCCATTTCGGCGGTGCTGAATGCGGGAATAAATGGGCTGATGATCTTTTTCCCTGACCGTTTAGCCGGGATTGTCGGCTTTATGGTGGGAGGTTTATCCGGCAGAACCTGGCCTCATTTTCATTTGCTGTGGCCGTATGCAGCTTTGGGAATTTTTATAGTTTTTTTATTGCCGCAGAAATTAAATATCCTGCTTTTAGGGGATGAGGTTGCCACAGGATTGGGTTTAAATGTGGAACGTACCCGCATAATCTTTATTGCGATTGCTTCGCTTTTAGCCGCAAGCGCCGTAAGCGTGGTAGGCCTGCTTGGTTTTGTAGGGCTGATAGTTCCGCATACGGCGAGACTTATCATAGGCTCTGACTATCGGTATTTGTTTCCGGCCACGGCCATACTTGGCTCGGCCACACTCATCTTATGTGATACTGTGGCCCGGCTTTTGTTTGACCCGGTAGAGATCCCGGTGGGGATTATCATGGCCGTATTGGGCGGCCCGTTCTTCCTATATTTGCTGAGAGAAAGAAAGGTGCATTAAAGAATGATTCTGAGCGCCGGGAGTGTCTGCCTGGGATATGGGGAAAAAATCATAGTGAAGGATCTTAATATTAAAATAAATAAAGGAGAGATCGTCACCTTTATTGGACCGAACGGTTCCGGGAAAACAACTATTCTCAAATCTCTGGCCAGGTATCTTAAACCTCAAAAAGGGCATGTATATCTGGAAGATAAGGATATTTTCAAATTAAATACAAAAAGCGTGGCTAAGAAAATAGCGGTTCTGCCGCAAGTAAAAAGCGCTTCCGGCGATTTAAAGGTACAAAACCTCATAGAATACGGGCGCTATCCGCATTTAAAGTTTGGGCAGCGCATGAATAAAGAGGATTATTGCATTGTGGATTGGGCCCTGGAAAAAACAGGGATGAGCGAGCTGCGCGATCGCCAATTGTCTTTGCTCTCCGGCGGGGAAAGACAGAGGGCGTGGATAGCTATGGCTCTGGCCCAAAAACCGGAAATCCTGCTTTTAGATGAGCCTACCACTTTTCTTGACATATCCTATCAATTAGAAGTTTTGGAACTGATCAAAGAACTGAATCAATCCCTGGGATTAACAATCGTTATGGTGCTGCACGATTTAAATCATGCCGCCCGTTATTCTCATAAAATTGTAGCGATCAAAGACGGTGAGGTCCACAGCGCCGGAGAGCCCAATAAACTTTTGACCGCAGAATTTCTCAAAGCAGTATTCCGGATCGAGGCGGAGATGCTTCAAGATGAAACCAATGCGTGTCCTTATTTTATAGCACAAAAAGTAATCGGTTAGTTAAGGGAGTATATAAATGATTAAGCTTGAAGGCGTTACTAAGCAATATGGAAATCTTAAAGCTGTGGACAATTTGGACTTGCAGATATCTGCGGGAGTGTTTTTTGGTTTGCTCGGCCCTAACGGAGCCGGCAAGACAACACTGATCCGCATGTTGATAGGACTGGCGAAGCCCAGCAGCGGGAAGGTATATATCGGCAATATGGAAGTAGAACGAAACAACAACAAGCAAAAAAGCATGATCGGTATTGTACCGCAGCACACCAATCTTGACAAAGAGCTGACAGTAAGAGAAAACCTGATATTCTGCGGGAAACTCCATCGAATCCCCCCGGAGGAAAGGAAGAAAAGAATTGATAAGCTTTTGGATTTCATAGATTTAAAAGAAGGGGAGCACCGCTTGAGTCAAAAACTGTCAGGCGGTATGCAGCGTAAACTGATGATCGCCAAAGCCTTAATAAATGACCCGGAGATCCTGTTTTTAGACGAGCCTACGGTGGGTATTGATTTAAATGCCAGAAGAAATATCTGGGATATTTTGAAGGCTATGAAGGATAGGGGCAAGACCATCATCATGACTACCCATTATATCGAAGAAGCGGAGTATTTATGCGACCGGGTCGCCCTGATGAATGAAGGGAAAATTTTTTTCTGCGATACTCCTGAAAATTTGCGGAAACAGTTGGGTAATTATACGCTGGAATATTTTAATCAGGATAAGAAAACAGAGTATCTGTATTATAAAGCGATAGAAGAAGCCAAGGATTTTGCCGCAGGGTTAGACACTGATTTTACGATCAGAGAAACTACGCTGGAAGATGTTTTTTATAATTTTACCAACAGAAAGGTCATGTAAAGATGGAAATATGTACGGTTTTATGGCGCGAATTCATCTTTTTCAGAAGAAGACTGCTGCAAATAACTACGGCGGCTGTTATCAGCCCCCTGTTGTATTTTGTGGCCTTTGGCTGGGGACTTGGTCAAGATGTTTCTATTAACGGGCATAGTTATATGTATTTCATCATTCCCGGCATAATTGCCCTGACTACGATGAACACAAGCTATAACGCGGTGACTATCCGGATCAATATCGCCAAGATACATGAAAAGAGTTTTGAGTATTATTTGACCTCGCCTGTAAATATGTATTTGTTAACGCTGGGACAGGTGCTGGCAGGATCTTTGCGGGGCCTGTACGCGGCGTTTCTTATCACTGCCGTATCATACCTGATAGGCGTACAGATCAAGATAAATCTGTTTTTTGTTGTTATATGCTTATTAAACAGCCTGGCATTTTCCGCGTTCGGCTATTTTGCCGCGATGGTCATTGACAGCCATTATGATATGAACAGGTTTACCACATACATTATGACGCCGATGACCTTTCTCTGCGGAACCTTCTTTTCTCCGGAGCATCTGCCGGGGCCGGTTAAGTTTATCATTAATCTGCTTCCTCTTACCCATGCCTCTGTCGGTTTAAGAGCAATCGCTCTGGGGGGGACAGCGGAGATGTTTTCTGCCGCGGTTTTGCTTTTCTATTTTTTGCTGTTTTATGCCCTGGGTGTCCGGGCTAGTTTCCGCGAAATGTAAGTAAAAGAGGAAAGGATGATTTATATGGGACTCAAAAAACTACTAACATGTATCATGGCGGTTTTATTAGCGGTCAGCATAGCAGGCTGTAGCGGCACGTCCGGTGTGGGCGGTTTAAGCAATACGAAAAACAAGGACAAAGTAAAAGAAAATGAAGCTTCCATATCGGTAACAGGCGAAAACTATCCCCTTACAGTAAAAGATTACTTAAAAAACGATACCGTAATTGATGAAAAACCGGAAAAGACAGCCGTATTATCCGGGACGCCGTTGAATATTTGGTATGATTTGGGCGGCAAATCCGTATGTACATCTGATGTTTCGGAGAATGTTAAAATAATACCCGAATATCAAGAAGAAATACTGAAGCTGCCAAGTATCGGAGCCGTTTACTCTATTGACATGGAGGCTGTAATCGCCCAAAAACCTGACTTAATCATTGCCCAGGTGGGAACACAGTCTATCCAGGCAAAAAAGCTGGCCGAGATGGGATTTAAAGTGATCCAAACTCATATCCGGGGATATGACGATGTCATTTCTACATATAAAGCCTTCGGTAAAATTCTAGGAGAAGAAGTCAGAGCCGCAGAAAAAATCACAGCCCTGTCCCAAGGTAAAGAAGACTTAGTTGCCAAATTGCCTGCGGAGAATAAGTCCGTGGTGATACTATATTTAACCTCCAAAGCCCTCTCCGTTAAGCTGGACAACAGCATCGCCGGAGATGTGGCCAAAATCCTCCGGCTGAAGAATATCGCTTCCGACCTTCCGCCGGATACCATCGGTTCTGAAACCACGCCTCTGGATATTGAGTATATCGTGAAAAAGAATCCGGATTACGTTTTGGTGACAAGCATGATTGCCAATAACGCCGCAGCCCAAAAAACGATGGAAGAGAATTTTGCCAACAGCCCCGCCTGGAAGGGAGTCAAAGCGGTTGCGGAAGGCAGGGTTGTATATCTTCCCCAGGAATATTATTTGTATAATTCCGGGCCATATTACTGCGAAGCCATAGAATACATGGCCCGCAGCGTCTATCCTGAAATATACGGGAAGGTAAGCGACCGGTATGGAAAATGAGGTTTCCTTTAAGGACAGCAAAAAGTACAAAATATTTATTATCGTCTGTATTGCCGTACTGCTGATAATTGGCTTTATCCTTGGGAATGCCAAGGGCAGCATGGAGGTAAGCGTACAGCGTATCTTTGAAGTGCTGCTGAATGACGACGGAAGCTCAGAACGCCTGGTCATCTGGAATATCAGATTGCCGAGGATGATCCTGGCAGCCCTGGTAGGGATTAATCTGGCCCTGGCAGGCGCTATTTTGCAAGGGGTCATGAATAATCCCCTGGCCGACCCCAGTATAATCGGCATCAGCAGCGGGGCCGGCCTTTTTGGGATATTTCTTCTGGTGGTCTTGCCTCAGTATCAGGCTTTTGTCCCTATCGCCGCTTTCTTTGGCGCCATGCTGGCGGCGGCGATCATCTATGTCCTGGCCTGGAAAGGCGGCATACAGCCTATCCGGGTGATTCTGGCCGGGGTGGCCGTGTCGGCGCTTTTTGGCGCAGGTATATCCGGGACGCTGGTTTTTTACAGTGACCGTGTCCACGGCGCGCTTACCTTTATGAACGGGAGCCTATCTTCCAGGAGCTGGCCGGAGGTGCAGACTATTTTGCCCTATACCGTAATCGGTTTGATACTGGTAATGGTATTTTCGCAGAAGCTTAATATCCTTATTCTCGGTGATGATGTGGCCAGAAGTCTCGGCCTTAATGTGGAGGCCACAAGACTGGGGTTTACGGCGTTAGCCGCGCTCCTGGCGGCCAGCGCTGTAAGCGCCGTGGGACTATTGGGTTTTGTCGGACTGATCGTACCGCACAGTATCAGGCTGTTGATAGGAAATGATTATAAATTAATGTTTCCGGCTTCCGCATTGTTGGGCGCGGTACTGGTCATGTTCAGCGATACTTTTGCCAGAACTATCTTAAGCCCGACGGAGATTCCTGTAGGTATAGTGATGGCCGTGCTGGGGGCGCCGTTCTTTTTATACTTGTTAAGAAGGTAGGTAATTAAAATGGATTATCAGGTTGTCTTACGAGTCAATAATTTAAGCGTAAGCTACAAGTATACGGAAGTAATTGAGAACATCGACTTAGAGATAGAAAAAGGCAAGATCTATTCCATTATCGGACCTAACGGCTCGGGCAAGACCACCCTGATTCGCGCCCTGAGCAGGAATCTGAAGCCAAAAACCGGGCAGGTGCTGTTAGACGGCGTCAATATTTTTAAGATGAACTCCAAACAGACAGCCCGTAAAATGGCGGTACTCGGTCAGAATAATCACACCTTAAGCGATGTTACCGTAAAAAATCTGGTACAGTATGGGCGATATGCTCATAAGGAATGGTGGAAAGGTTCAGACCGCGAGGATATCAGAATTGTAGACTGGGCGCTCAGAAAAACCGGACTGGAAAACTTGCAGAACAGAAAAATCAATACTCTTTCCGGAGGGGAAAAACAAAGGGCCTGGCTGGCGATGTCCATAGCCCAAAAACCACAAATACTTCTTCTGGACGAACCTACCACCTATTTGGATATATCGCACCAGTTGGAAATCATGGAACTGATCTCCAGATTAAACAAAGAAGAAGGCATCACCATAGTCATGGTGCTTCATGATATAAACCATGCGGCCAGGTATTCGGATGAGCTGATCGTGGTCAAGGACAAGAAGATCTATAAAAGGGGCGATCCTTGGGTAATTCTGGAAAATAATGTGCTGCGGGAGGTTTTTGGTGTGGAAACGGAAATAAGGCTGGACAAAGAAACGAGTAAACCGGTTTTCTACGCCAGGAAGGTAGTATAAAAGTTAGATGGAGTGGTATTGATGAAAATAACCTATGTGACCGTATCGGCGCCCGCAATCAAACATCTCATTGAGGCGGACAGGCATATTGCCGCTAAGTACCCTCAGCTTCTTGATCTTAAACTGTATGATGCCAAAGGAGAGCTGGAAGAGAAAAAAAGCGCGGCTCTGATTCAGGATATTGCTGACAGCGATCTGGTTTTTGTCGACTTGATGGGCAGTCCGCCGGATGTGCTCAAAGCCGTGTATAAAGGCCTGGAAAAATGTACGGGCGGCGTGGTCCCTTACGGCAATACAGGCCGGGAGTATTTGCGGCTGGGTCAGTTCAGCGCGGCCAGCATGAAAAAGGATGATGGATCCGAACGGGAAATGGATGCCTCGGCTATAGAGAAAATGAGAGATATGGCCGAAATGATGGGCCGGGTTATGCCCGGCAAAATGAGGGATATGAGGAATTATTCCCAGATTATGAAATATTTTAAGGTGGCGGATAAGGGCAATATCCTTAATATGCTCTATCTGATCTTGCGGGAATACGGCGGGGCTGGGGATATTCCCAAACCCGCGAATCCGCGGGAAGCGGAGGAGGCAGGTATTTGTGATCCGGCAACCATGACATATTATGAGGGGCTGGAAGATTACCATAAAGCATTTCCCTTTGCCGAAGGCAAGCCGGTCATTGTGCTGCTTTTTTACGGGCATATCTATCCGGTGGATACCTCCGGATGTATCGCCAAAATAAAGGATCGTTTAGAGCAGTTTGCCAATGTTTTGCCGATCGCTGTTTCCGGAACTTTGGCCGCTAACAGAAAGAAGCTGGCGAGGTATATTCTGCATACGACGGCTAAACCTGCGGATCTTATCTTAAACTTTATGTCCTTCAGGCTGGGGGCAGGCCCGATGGGCGGAGATTTTCAGGCCGGGATTGATCTTCTGAAGGAAGCGGATGTGCCTTATCTGCACCCCTATTTCATGTCCCGCAGAACCATCGCGGAATGGGAGCAGTCTGTGCAGGGGGCCGGTACGTCGGAGGTAATGATCTCCGTTATGCTGCCGGAATTGGACGGAGCTATTGAAACCTATCCCGTGGGGGCTATGACAGAGCCTCAATACGACAGCCAATACGATATTGCGACGGATGAACTGGAGCTTATTGAAGAGAGGATAACCCGGCTCATCTCCAGAATTCAGCGGCATATAAACCTCAGGACGAAAGAGAACAGGGACAAAAAAATAGCCGTCATCTGCTACAACTATCCGCCGGGGGAAGGCAATCTCTTCGGGGGGGCCTTCCTGGATACCTTTGCCTCCGTGGAAAACATCCTGGCAATTTTAAAAGCGCAGGGATACAGGGTAAACGCCCTCAGCAAAGAAGAACTGCTGGGCATATTTACCGCCGGGAAGGCAGTTAATTCCGGCAAGTACGGCTATGAATGGGACGAAATAATCAAATACCCAGACCGGGAATATAAAAAAGAACTGGCAAAGCTTCCGGACGGCGAGGAAATCGTAGCCAACTGGGGGCCGACACCGGGAAGGATTATGAGTACGGATAGCCGGGAATTCTTAATTCCCGGGACAATCCAGGATCACGTTTTTATCGGGCTCCAGCCCACCAGAGGCGTTCATGAGGAACCGGAGAAGGTCTATCATGATAAGACCTTACCGCCTCATCATCAGTATCTGGCCTTTTATAAGTGGCTGAGGGATGAATTTTGCGCTGACGCCGTTATTCATGTGGGAACCCACGGCACACTGGAGTTTCTCAAGGGCAAGGAATGCGGAATCAGCGGCGGCTGCTATCCCGATATACTTTTGCGGGATTTGCCGCACCTGTATTTATATTATTGCGGCAATCCTTCGGAAGCGGTTATTGCCAAAAGGAGATCCTATGCCAACTTGATCGGCTATCAGCCGCCCGTATTCATACCCGGGGAACTCTACGGCGAATATTCCGGGCTTAAATCTCTGGTGGATAATTATCATCAGTCCCTTTCCTTAGCCCCGCAGACCAGCAAGGATATTCTTCTTGACGTTATGGAAATGGCCGGAAAGCTTAATTTGCCCCAAAACCTTGCGGAAATCGAAAGTGAATTATACCGGATGGATGTCGGCCTTATTCCTAGGGGCTTGCATGTCTTTGGCCAAGGTTATCATGAAGACGAAGCCAGGGTATATGCCCAGGGACTTTTACGTTACAACAGAAACGGGGTTACTTCCCTGCGGGAGCTGATTGCCGCGGAAAGGGGACGGAGCGCCGAAGCTTTGTCGGCAGAAGGCGAATATGAAGCGCTCAGGGAAATTGACCGGGAAGCGGACGAAATATTTGACTACTACATGGATCATGACAAATTAAAAGAGGGCCAAAAAATCGGCAGTCGGAATAAGAAGATGTTCTTACAGACCCTCAGATACGGGAAGAAAGTTTATGAAGCATCCTTGCAAAATCATGAAACAGAAGGATTATTGCGTACATTGGCGGGACGTTATAATCCGGCCAAGCTGGCCGGGGATATCTACAGGAATCCCGAGATACTGCCCGCCGGCTATAATCTGTATCAGTTTGATCCCCGGCTGGCGCCAACGAAGACGGCTTGTGAGAGGGGAAAGAAAATATGCCTGAATACCCTGGAGGCCTATAGAAAGGAAAACGGTTCCTATCCTCTTTCCACAGCGGTGGTTTTATGGGGGCTGGAAACTTCCAGGACTCAGGGAGAAACCTTTGCGCAGATACTTTCTTATCTGGGGGTCAAGGTTTCCGAAAAGACCAGTCCATGGGATCCCAAGTATGAAATCATTCCTTTGCAGGAACTGGGGCGTCCCCGGATAGATGTGACCATAAATATTTGCGGCTTTTTCCGGGATATGTTTGCCAATCTGATCGAGAGCTTAAACGACGTCTTTTTAATGCTGTACGATCTGGAGGAAAGCGACGAGGAAAACTATTTCAAGGCCAATGCTAAGAAGATCTATCAAAAGCTTCTTCAGGAAGGGTACGGGGAAAAAGAAGCCCGCGAGCTGGCCATATCCAGGGTTTTTGGCCCTAAGGAAGGCGAATATGGAACCGGGATAACAAAAATTATTGAGACCAAGAACTGGGAAAAGGAAGAACAAATCGGCAGCGTATTTCTGTCCGCGCTCCGGCATGTGTACAACAGAAAAATGCACGGGAAAGAAGTAGAGGGTCTGTATGAAGAAAATCTGAAATGCGTGGAGATTGTTTCACAGATAAGATGCAATAACGAATATGAAATAACGGATCTCGACCACTACTATGAATATTTTGGCGGGCTGGCCAAATCTGTTGAAATGGTCAAAGGGAAAAAGGCCAAGATGTATATTACGGATACCGCCGGGGAGAGGGTAATTACCGAAAGCGTGGAGAAAGCAATTGCCCGGGGTATCCGGACAAGGGTATTGAATCCTAAGTGGATCGGCGGCATGCTGGAGCACAAATACCATGGGGTGCAAAAGATTGCGGAGAGATTTGAGAACGTGATGGGACTGGCCGCCACGACCAACAGTGTGGAGCAATGGATCTACAATGATTTGCATAATTGCTATGTGGAAGATGAGGCTCTCCGCCAAAAGCTGCAGGAGAACAATCCCCATGCCTATATGGATATCCTGGAGCAGATGATGGAGTACTATAACAGGGGTTACTGGCAGGCAACGGATGAACAGATTGACAAGATCAAGCAAATATACCTGGAGCTTGAGGGTAATATCGAAGGAAGACTATGAAGGAGTATAAATAATGAAAGAAATGACTCAGGTTTATCCTTTTTGCGCTATTGTAGGACAGGAGGATATGAAAAAGGCGCTGATTCTCAATGCCGTCAATCCTCTGCTGGGAGGAGTACTGATAAGGGGAGAAAAGGGTACGGCCAAGTCCACTGCCGTAAGGGCTTTGGCCGATCTCCTGCCTCAAATGAAAGTTATAGAAAACTGTATGTTTTCTTGTGATCCGGAGGACAGCAGCTTTTGGTGCGATAGTTGCAGCCAAAATTTTGACAGGGAGCATGGAAAAACAGCACAGAGAAAAATGCATGTTGTTAATCTTCCCGTAAGCGCTACGGAGGATAGAGTAGTCGGCTCCCTGGATATTGAGCATGCTTTAAAAAGCGGCGAGAAGCAATTCGAACCGGGCATTCTGGCTTTTGCCAACAGAAACATTCTCTATGTGGATGAAGTTAATCTCCTGGATGACCACGTTGTGGATCTCCTTTTGGATGCTGCCGCGATGGGAGTAAATACAGTGGAAAGAGAAGGTATTTCCTATACTCATCCGGCGCGTTTTGTCTTAGTCGGAACGATGAATCCGGAAGAAGGGGATCTAAGGCCTCAGCTGATTGACAGGTTTGGGCTGGTAGTCGATGTAAACGGAGAGCAGGATACCGATTTAAGAATGCAGGTCATCATGAGAAGACTCGCTTATGAAGACAATCCCGCGGAATTTGCCGGGAATTATGCAGAAGAGCAGAAGAAGCTGGCGGAAAAGATTGAATATGCCAAGAAGATTTTAAGAACAGTGACCTACTCGCCGGAATGCTTGCGGCTGGCGGCGGAAGTTGCTATTGCTATGGGTGTGGACGGGCATAGGGCCGATATTACCTTTATTAAAGCGGCCGTAACCCACGCAGCCTACCGGGGAAGCAAAGCGGTGGAGAAGGAGGACATGTTCCTGGCCGCTAAGCTGGCTCTTCCGCACCGAATGAGGAGAAAACCTTTTGAGAATGCCGCGGTAGATTTTAACAGCATTTATGATCGGATTGAAGGGACCAGGATATGAATATTGACAGTTGTTTTCCTTTCGCGGCGGTGGCGGGCCAGGAAAAAATAAAAAAAGCCCTGCTTCTCAATGTCATCAATCCCCGCATCGGGGGAGTGCTGATCAGCGGTGAAAAGGGCACGGCCAAGTCTACCCTGGTAAGGGGTTTGGCCAATCTTACCCAAGACATGCGGGTTGTGGATCTGCCCCTGAACATCACGGAAGACAGGCTGGTGGGCAGCCTGGATATTAGAAAGGCCATCAGGGAAGGGGTCAGAGCCTTTGAAGCAGGGTTGCTGCATGGGGCGCATCGGAATTTCCTTTATGTTGATGAGGTGAACCTGCTCAGCGAGCATATTGTCAACATCCTTTTAGAAGTGTCTTCCACCGGCGTCAATACAGTGGAAAGAGAAGGGCTGTCCTTAAGCCATCCCTCCCGATTTATCCTGGTTGGGTCGATGAATCCGGAAGAGGGACTTCTCAGGCCGCAGTTCACCGATCGGTTCGGGCTGTACGTGGAAGCGGCCGGCGAGAAAGATATTGATATCAGGAAAGAGATCATAAAAAGACGTTTGGCTTATGAAAAGGACACCGCCGGTTTCTGCCTGAGATGGAAGAAAGAGAATGAGGCCATAAAATCAGCAATCATAAAAGCAAAGGAAAGTTTAACCAAGGTAATTATCAGCGGGGAAAGTTATAAACTGGCGGCTCAATTGGCCCAGGAGGGGAAATGCGCCGGACACAGGGCGGAAATCGTCTTGCTTGAAACGGCCAGAGCGCTGGCAGCCTACGAAGGCCAAGACAGTATTACGGAAAATAATATACTGGAAGCCGCCGCCTTGGCGCTCCCCCACAGAATCAGAGAAGCAATGTCCTTGGCCGGGCCGGAGGAAGAGTTTCCGGACGACCGCGCCGGAGATCAACAGCCTGACGGGGAACTGACAGAAGAGAACGATCATCAGCGGGATGATGAAACGGATACGGGCAGAAACGAAGAAATCCTCTCCGGCGACGGGGGAAAGGACAGGGACAGCAAGGGAGGGGGGGAGGCGCCCCCAAAAACGGAGGATATCCGCCCCATAACCAACAGCCTCAAAATAGAGGAGGCTGTTGGGAGCAAGGGTGATAAAAAGGCTCAGGGAAAAGAAGCAAGGTCAAAACGGACAAAAGACAGGGCCGGTATGTGAAATACCGGCTGCCAAAGGGAAAAACGAGAGATATAGCTTTTGACGCCACCATCAGAATCGCGGCCTGTCACCAGAAGAACCGGAACAAGGGGACGTTGGCCGTGCGCGTTAATGCGGAAGACATCAGGGAGAAGGTAAGAGAAAAGCGGACCGGGGCCACTATTCTTTTTGCTGTGGATGCCAGCGGGTCGATGGGGGCTCAAAAGCGGATGGGGGCAGTTAAGGGAGCGGTCCTTTCCCTATTGAATGATGCTTATCAGAAACGTGACAGCGTGGGAATCATCGCCTTTAGGGAAGATAAAGCAGAGGTGCTGCTTAATATTACAAGAAGCGTCGATCTGGCGCAAAGATGTCTCAAGAGCCTGCCCACGGGGGGGAAAACTCCGTTAGCCATAGGACTGGAGCGGTCCTATGAGATTCTAAAAACGGAAAGAATAAAGAATCCTGATGTACTGCAGTATCTTATTCTGGTTTCGGACGGCAAGGCCAATATATCCATAAAAAGCGATAACCCTTTGCAGGAGTCCTTGGCTATAGCGGAAAAGATCCGTTACGAAGGTATCAAAAGCATGGTAATTGATACAGAAAGCGGCTATATACAATTTGGCTTTGCCAAGGACCTGGCGGACAAGATGGAGAGTAAATATCTTAAATTGGAAAATTTATCCCAAGAAGATATCAAATTTAATGTAAAAGAACTGATCCAAAGAGGATAGCTCTGAAAAAATGTGAGGAGAGAGAAAAATGAAAAAAATAATGGCTGTTTTACTGGTGTTGGTTTTATCTCTGACCATGCTTGCGGGATGCACAAACGCTAAACCGGCAGATAAAGATGGAGCCGCTAAAGATAGGGAGATAAAATTCGCAGAAAAAGACGGGTTGCTTACCTATACGGACTTAAAAAACAGCCCCTTTGCGGAGAGCGGACTGCAGATCATTGTTAAAAAGGGCGATAACGGGTACGTAAAATTTGTAAAAACCGATCTGCAGGGGAAAGCAACGGTGGATTACTATCTATTCAATTACGCTAACAACACCGCGGAAAAGTATTATTACGTTTCCGCAATGGGGACAGCATTCTATTATTATTATGATTTGGCAAAAAAGGAATTGATAAAAGTAGAAGACGGCGATCATAACGATACGACACAGAAGACGAAAGACTCCAACAGATGGGATAAGGCCGCGCAAACCATGGACGAAGAAGTGAAGGCCCTGGAAAAATACTATTCCGAGCAATACAAAATGACTATTGAGCAAGCAGTAAAAAAATAGGACTAAATTGCAAGGAGCGATACAATAATTGACCTCTACCGGACAAACACCGAAAGCATAGTTTGGCAAAAAAACGGAAACGATATTAAAGTAACTGTCAATTTCAAATAAAATCGGATGTTCTTATATAAATGACGCATCTATAAAAGGAGGTGGTCATGTGGATAATCAAAAAAAAATACCCAATAGATTGATTCAGGAAAAATCCCCTTATCTCCTTCAGCACGCCCACAACCCCGTGGACTGGTATCCCTGGGGCGAGGAGGCCTTTAACAAAGCCAAAGCCGAGGATAAGCCCATCTTCCTTTCCATCGGCTATTCGACCTGTCACTGGTGCCATGTGATGGAGCGGGAGTCCTTTGAAGATCGGGAAGTGGCGGAAATTCTCCGGCAGGGCTTTGTGGCCGTTAAGGTGGACCGGGAGGAACGGCCTGATCTGGATCATATCTACATGACTTTTTGCCAGGCTCTTACCGGAGGCGGGGGATGGCCTCTGACAGTAATTATGACGCCGGAATTAAAGCCTTTTTACGCGGGCACTTATTTCCCCAAGTTGAAACGGGGCGGTATGCCGGGTCTGATCGAGTTGTTGGAAAAGGTCCGGGAAGTATGGGAAAAACGTCGGGAAGATCTCAAGATGGCCGGAGAAGAAATGACCCGTACCGTCCTGGCCCAACACTCAAAGGGGAATCCGGGAGCTATAGAGCCGGGGATGGTTAAACAGGCATTCCGGGATTTAAAACATCAGTATGACCCGCAAACAGGGGGCTTTGGATCAGCGCCAAAATTCCCCATCCCTCACCATCTTACATTTTTGTTGCGCTACTACACGTCGTCTGGGGACCCGGAAGCCCTGGCTATGACGGAAAAAACTCTGCTGGGGATGTACAAAGGCGGTATTTTTGATCACCTTGGTTTTGGTTTTGCCCGTTATTCCACAGACCGCAAATGGCTGGCGCCTCATTTCGAAAAGATGCTCTACGACAATGCCCAATTGGCCGCGGCGTATCTCGAGGCTTACCAGGTGACGAGGAAACCGCTGTATAAGGAGGTGGCGGAAAATATTTTTGCGTATGTCTTGCGGGATATGACCTCGCCGGAGGGGGCTTTTTATTCGGCGGAGGATGCTGATTCCGAAGGGGTTGAAGGTAAATTCTATGTATGGGACCTGGAAGAGGTCAAAAAAATTCTGGGAGAAGAAAAGGGACAGTCTTTCAGCAAGATATATGGTCTTTCGGCTATTGGCAATTTTGACGGCAAGAACATCCTGAATCTGTTGAACCCGAGCGCTCTGGAAACCCTGGGGACGGATAAAGACAAGGAAAAGGAAATCCGACAGTGCCGGGAACTTCTTTTCCAGGCACGCGAAAAGCGGGTGCATCCCCATAAGGATGATAAAATCCTCACTGCCTGGAACGGACTGATGATCACTGCTTTTGCGATGGGCGGACGGATTCTTAAAAATCCGTCCTTTACAGCGGCAGCCCAAAAGGCTGCTGCATTTCTCGACACGCACCTACGCGGGGGTGACGGACAATTGCTGGCCCGTTACCGGGAGGGACACGCCGCCTATCCGGCTTATCTGGATGACTATGCTTTCCTGGTACAGGCCTGGCTGGAACTGTATGAAACCACTTATCAGCCCGAGTATCTGGAAAAGGCCTTGGCTGATAACAAATCCCTGCTGCAGATTTTCTGGGACCGGGATCGAAACGGTCTTTTCATGACCGGAGCGGATAACACGGATTTGCTTATCCGCCCGATGGAAATATACGATGGAGCCCTTCCCGCCGGAAATTCGGTTGCCGCCGCCAACTTCTTGCGTTTAGCCGGGCTAACCGGCGACAATACTTTAGAAGAGAGAGCCTGGAAAATATTTGCGGCTTGCGGAGGGGCTGTTTCTTATAATCCTTCCGGTTATACGGCGCTTCTGCAGGCTTATCTCACAGCGATAAGTCCCAGGAGTGAAGTTATCATCTGCAGTCGTGATGAAGGCCCGGTTGCTCATGAGATGCTGGAAGCTTTGCGGGAAAAGTTTCGTCCTTTCACTGTTAGTATATATTACACTTCCAGGACAAAGGATGTTGCCAGGAGCGCACCTTTTCTGGCAGCCTATCCCTGGCCGGAAAGTCAGGCCTCCGCTTATGTCTGCGAAAGACATGCCTGCCGTGAGCCAATTACCGAGGCGGGAGAATTTCGGGATATTTTAGATAAGAAAGATTATAGTATAATATAAACCGAAGGGGGAAATCGAGTGGAAATCAGCGAATTGATTAACAAAGTAATGGTATTTGCCGCTATCGCGGGTATCTTTGCATCTTTTCGCTACCTGGACAACAGAGCCAGGGCTAGAAAGAAATTCCGCAAGCCTAAGTATAAACAGTACAAAATTGAGTAAGCAAAAGTAAGGGGATTCATATGATTCGAATTGCCGGTTTAAGGTTGTCCCTGGAGGAAAGTGAGGATAAATTATCCGGGCTGGTTGTGAAAAAACTGGGGATCAAGGCGTCCGATCTCCGAAAACTGGTGATTTTCAAACAGTCTATAGACGCCCGTACAAGAAAAACCCTCTCCTTTGTTTATACGGTAGACGTCGAGGTACGGGATGAAAGTTTTGTGATCAGCAGACACAATGATCCAAATATCGTAGTTGCGCCGCAACTGCGGTATGAGGCGGTAAAAACGGGGAGCGAACCGCTGAAGGAACCCCCTGTTATCATTGGAACAGGACCAGCCGGTCTTTTCGCGGGCGTTTTTTTAGCAGAAATGGGGTACCGTCCTCTTCTTTTAGAAAGAGGGGATGACATAGAAACCCGCGCCAAAAAAGTCCAGACTTTTTGGGATAGAGGGGAGTTGGACGACGGCTCCAACGTTCAGTTTGGGGAAGGCGGGGCGGGTACGTTTTCCGATGGGAAACTGACCACGCTGATTAAAGACCCAAGGTGCCGTAAAGTCCTTGAGGACCTTGTGGCTGCGGGAGGCCCTCCGGAAATCCTTTACTCCTTTAGACCCCATATCGGTAGTGACATTTTGCGGAAGGTGGTCAAAAACCTGCGCCGGCGCATCCGAGATTTGGGTGGTGCAGTACAATTCAGATCCCAGGTGACGGATTTTACCGTCGAGCATGGACGGATCACAGGCGTCATTATTAATGATAAAGTCCCTCTGGCTTGCCAGGCCGTCATTTTAGCTGTCGGTCACAGTGCCAGGGATACTTTTAAGCGGTTATGCGAACGAAATCTTACGATGACAGCCAAGCCTTTTTCCATCGGGGTGCGGATCGAGCATCCCCAGGAATGGATCAATAAAGCCCAGTACAAGGAATTCGCGGGACATCCCCGACTGGGGCCTGCCGACTACAAGCTGTCCTGTCATTTGACCAATGGCCGTTCCGCTTATACCTTTTGTATGTGTCCGGGAGGAATGGTGGTAGCCGCCGCTTCCCAGGAAGGCGGGGTCGTCACCAACGGGATGAGTTTTCATGCCCGCGACGGCGCTAATGCCAACAGTGCGTTATTGGTGGGTGTTACGCCGGAGGATTTTGCCGGGAGCCATTTTCTGGCAGGGATGGAGTTTCAACAAACATGGGAAAGAGCCGCCTTTGAACTCGGTAACGGCGCATATCAAGCGCCTTGCCAGTTGGCGGGCGATTTTTTGCAGGGGCGGCCCTCCGCCCGCTTGGGAATTGTTAAACCAACTTACCCCAGGGGCGTTGTACCCGGTGACCTTGCCGGATGTTTGCCCCGGTACGTAATTGATACATTGCAAAAAGCGCTGCGGGATTTTGATCGGAAATTGCCTGGATTTGCCCACGAGGAGGCGCTCATGACGGGCGTGGAAACAAGAAGCTCATCTCCTGTGAGGCTTCTCCGGCGGGATAATCATGAATCGAGTATAGAGGGATTATATCCGGCTGGAGAAGGGGCCGGGTATGCCGGGGGCATTGTTTCCGCGGCAGTGGACGGGCTTAGGACGGCGGAGGCGTTGGCCCGCAGGTTTAGACCGCTCAACGCGGCGAAGTAAAAGAAAAACTGGTTTTGAAATTAAGGGGCGTTTTTCTATCGCTTTATCAGGTATAAAAGTATAGAAGAATAGAAAGACTAAGGGTGTACATTTAACCAAAAGGAGTGGAATGAATGGATACCTTGGCTCTTATTTTAGTCATCATTGGGGCATTAAACTGGGGATTGATCGGACTGTTTCGTTTTGATTTGGTAGCCGCCATATTTGGCGGACAGACAGCTATTTTAAGCAGGGTTATTTATGCGCTGGTCGGTTTAGCAGGTTTATATGCCATCACTTTTCTTATGGGCGACCGTTTAACAAAACGTACCCGCAGTAACGAGTGAAGAAAAAATAAAATGACGTCGGATGGGAGAAGCTGTTTTAATTGCCCCAAAAATGCCTGGAGGGGATTTAATAATGCCTCTGCAGGCATTTTTTTTTGTTGATTGGGAAAACTATACCAATGTGCGCCGATAGGCAAAAGAGAGGATGAAAGCGGGGTGCGGGGGGAAAAATGGGTGTTGGGGATCGACGTGGGCGGGACGAGAATCAAGTCGGGCCTCATCAATGATACAGGAGAGTGCCGGGACTTTAAAAGCATCCCTACAGCTATGGACAAAGAGCCTTCAGCCGTTTTGTCACAGCTTACCGATTTGATTCAGGATTATCAGGATAACCTCCCTGACATTGCGGGGGTGGGGTTAGCCTTGCCCGGCTCTGTCAATGACCGGGAGGGAGTGTGCCTTTATTGTCCTAACCTTCGCTGGCGGGATGTGCCGCTTTCTCAAAAATATTCTCAGGCCGTTGATCTGCCGGTCCGGCTGCTCAACGATGCCAATGCGGCTTGTTTGGGGGAATATTTTTATGGCAAGAACCGCAATGCCCAAACTCTGCTTTGCATAACATTGGGGACAGGGGTAGGTTCCGGCCTGATCTTTAAACGGCGGTTGTTTGTCGGCTCGGGATCAGGGATGGAGGCCGGACATATGGTAATTGACCCCAACGGACCGCCCTGCGCCTGTGGAAGTAAAGGCTGCTGGGAAACCTACGTTTCAGCCAACGCGGTTGTCAGGAGATGTCAGGGGCAAATGGACGCCGGGTTATCCACTATCTTAAAAAAATGGCTGCAGAACGGGGACTCCCCGCTAACAGCCGAACTGATTTTTAAAGCGTACCGTCTAAAAGACCCGTTGGCACAGCGTATCGTTCTCGAAACCAAAGAATATCTGGCACTTGGATTGGCTAATTTGGTGAATCTGTTCAACCTTTCCGTTATCGTTTTGACCGGCGGCTTGGCGGAGGCCGGGCCCGATTTGCTGGAGGGACTGGCGGAGAAAATGGAGCCCTATACTTATCCGCCTTTGCGGGGAAGCGTGCGACTGGAATATTCGATCCTGGGTCCCAGGGCTGGCGTTTTGGGAGTCGCTTCCTTGTGGCACAAAGAAATGGAGTGGATATAGTGGATCAGGATATCACATACGAAAAATATTTATTCCATCAGGGTAACCTATTTCGCAGTTATGAAATACTGGGGGCGCACCCCTGTATAGAAGAAGGGGTCCGGGGAGTCCGTTTTTGCGTTTGGGCTCCTAATGCGCTGGCGGTTTATGTTGCAGGGGACTTTAACCATTGGGACGGTTCCGGGCATCCCTTGCACAGGTTAGAGGATTCGGGTCTTTGGACGGGATTCCTGAGCGAAGTGAAAAACGGGGATCTTTATAAATATCAAATCCGGACATTTTCCGGAGAATTACTAATGAAAGCGGACCCTTATGCCTTTTATGCGGAACTCAAGCCTAAATCGGCTTCCCGTGTTTTTGATCTGAACGGGTATTCCTGGCAGGATCAAAAATGGCGGGAACAAAAAAAAGAGCAGCCGGTTTTCCGGCAGCCTGTCCTCATCTATGAAGTACATTTGGGCTCCTGGAGAACTCATGAAGACGGAACATGGCTGACATACCGGGAGTTGGCGCACGAGCTGGCTGATTATGCGGCGGAGATGGGCTATACCCATATTCAACTGCTGCCGGTCAGCGAACATCCCTTTGACGGGTCCTGGGGCTATCAGATCACGGGGTATTATGCTGTGACCAGCCGGTATGGAAATCCCCATGATTTTATGTATTTTGTGGACTGCTGTCACCAAAAAGGGATCGGGGTCATCCTTGATTGGGTGCCCGCCCATTTTTGTAAAGACGGTCACGGTCTGGCGCGTTTTGACGGGACGGAGCTTTATGAAAAAGAAGAGATCCGCGGGTGGGGAACCCTCAAATTCAATTACGGAAGAAATGAAGTCAGGAGCTTTCTAATCTCCAATGCCATATTTTGGCTGGATGTTTTTCATATCGACGGGCTGCGCGTCGATGCAGTCGCCAGTATGCTTTACCTGAACTACGGAAAACAGCCGGGCGAGTGGCTCCCCAACCGGTACGGAGGAAACGGGGATCTGGACGCAATCGCCTTCGTCAAAAGACTCAACGAGGCGGTTTTTGCTGATTTTCCCGAAACCCTGATGATTGCCGAGGAATCCACCGAGTGGCCCCTGGTAACAGGACCCACTTACGCCGGGGGTTTGGGGTTTAACTACAAATGGAATATGGGCTGGATGAATGACGTCCTTAAATATATGGCCAAAGAACCTGTTCATCGACAGTGGCATCATAACCTCCTGACCTTTTCTTTTTTATATGCCTTTTCCGAAAACTTTGTCTTGCCTATGTCCCATGATGAAGTGGTCCATGGCAAGCGTTCTTTGATTAGTAAAATGCCGGGGGATTATTGGCAAAAATTTGCTAATCTGCGGGTGTTTTTAGGGTATATGATGACCCATCCGGGCAAAAAATTACTGTTTATGGGCGGGGAATTTGCCCAGTTCATTGAATGGCGCTATTATGAGCAGTTGGAGTGGTTTCTGCTTGAATATGAAATGCATAAGAAATTCCATCACTATGTGCGGCGCCTTAATTATTTTTATAGGTCGGAAAAGGCTTTATGGGAGTTAGATCACGGGTGGGAGGGCTTTAGCTGGGTCGACTGCCATAACTGTGCGCAGAGTATCCTGATTTTTATAAGAAAGGGCGAGCAAGCCGAAAATTTTGTGATAAACCTCTGTAATTTTACACCCCACTATTATGAAGTATTTCGAGTGGGAGTTCCTCAACCGGGTAAGTATCAGGAAATTTTCAACAGTGACCGGGAGGATTTCGGGGGATCGGGCAAAATCAATACCCAAGAGCTGGAGGCCGAGGAATATCCCTGGCAGGGACAACCCTATTCCCTGACTATCAAAGTCCCGCCGCTGGGTTTTGCTGTCTTTCGAAAAACTAAGTGAAATAAAAATAGCGATCTTAGGGTATAAATAATGAAAGATGAAATGGAGCAAAGTCGAGGGATCAGCATGGTTACGGACAAAGCACTCTTTTGCAACTGTTACCGGGACCGGTTTGCGGCTCTTTTTGGTAAGCCCTGGGAGGAAGGGACCCTGTCTGAATATTATTTGGCCTTAGCCGGTCAAGTCAGGGATAAGATCAGTGAAAACTGGATTAAAACTAAATTACAATACTCTCAAAAAAATGAAAAACAGGCTTACTATTTTAGTATTGAGTTTTTGCCGGGCCGGTTTTTAACCCAGAATCTCATTAATTTAGGTTATATGGAAACAGTACGGGAGGCCTTGGCCGGACTAGATCTTGATCTGGAAAAAATACAGGAGCAGGAGCAGGATCCCGGGCTTGGCAACGGAGGGCTGGGCCGTCTGGCGGCTGGTTTTTTGGATTCCCTCGCAGCCCTGGGCTTACCGGGGCATGGTATGGGTATACGTTACCGTTATGGTTTTTTTGAGCAGAAGATTATTAACGGGCGCCAGGTAGAGCTTCCCGATAATTGGTTAAAATGCGGTAATTCGTGGGAATACCGGAGGCCGGAGGAGGCAGTGGCCGTCTTGTATGGTTATGAAAACCATGAGGTTGTTAGGGCTGTTCCTTATGATATCCCCATTGTGGGCTACCGCAATGATATTGTGAACACTCTGCGCCTTTGGAGCGCAGAGTCTGCGGAGGTCGAATTTGAGTATCATACCTTTAGCTGCGGGGATTACTCCCGGGCTTTTGCGCAAAAAAACTTGGCCGAAGCTGTTTCCCAGGTGCTGTATCCTGATGACAGCTGTTATGAAGGCCAGAGATTAAGGCTCAAGCAGGAGTATTTTTTAGCTTCCGCAAGTCTGCAAAGTATTGTGCGTGATTATAAAAAAAGAAACACCGATTTGCGATATTTTCCTGAAAAGGTCGCTCTCCATATTAATGATACTCATCCTGCTCTGGTTATTCCCGAACTGATGAGAATACTGCTGGACGAAGAGGGCTTATCGTGGGAGGAAGCCTGGGAGATCGCCACCGGCACGGTTTCTTTTACCAATCATACCATTTTGCCGGAAGCTTCGGAAAAATGGCCGGTGGAGTTATTCAGGGGGCTATTGCCCCGCGTTTATATGATTGTCGAGGAAATCAACAAAAGATTTTGCGCCGATATTATCCGGCAGGCTCCGGATAAGTCAGCCGGCATAATTCAGGAAACCGCAATTATCTGGGATGGATTTATCAGGATGGGAAATCTTGCTGTCATTGGAAGCAATAGTGTGAACGGAGTGGCCAGGATCCATACAGGGATACTGAAACAGCTCATACCTGATCTTGTAAAGCATTTTCCCGGGAAATTTAACAACAAGACGAATGGGATCACCCAAAGAAGGTGGCTCCTGGCGGCTAATCCGCGTTTGACCGAGGCTATACACGAAGCGATTGGCAGCGCCTGGATCAAAGACCCCACCCGATTGCAGGAACTATCCGCCTTTGCCCGTGACGCCGGCTTCCAACAGAACATAACCAGGGTCAAGCAAGAAAACAAAAACCGGCTGGCTGATTATATCAGAAAAAAAACCGGGATTGTGGTGGATACTCATTCGGTGTTTGATATTCATATCAAACGTATTCATGCCTATAAAAGGCAGCTTTTAAATATCCTGCATATCATGGATCTCTACAACAGGTTGCGTGAAAACCCTGATATGGAGATTTTGCCGCGCACGTTTATTTTTGGCGGGAAAGCGGCTCCCGCCTATAAATTGGCGAAGGAGACCATTAAATTGATTAATACGGTCGGGGAGGTCATAAATACGGACCCCGCTCTCCGGAAAAGAATCAGGGTAGTTTTTTTAGAGAATTATAATGTTTCTTTGGCTGAACTGGCCTTTCCCGCCGCCGATGTAAGCGAGCAAATCTCCACCGCAGGCAAAGAAGCTTCCGGAACAGGCAATATGAAATTTATGATGAATGGGGCCGTTACGCTGGGTACGCTGGATGGGGCCAATGTGGAGATCCGGGAGCAGGTAGGAGAAGAAAACTTTATCACTTTTGGGATGACGGCTGAGGAGGTTTGGGAACTTTCCCGTTCCCGGGATTATTGTTCATGGAACATTTATCAACAAGATCCACGGATACGCACAATTTGCGAACAGTTGATCAATGGCTTTTTGCCGGTTGATCCGAGCGAATTTCGCGGGATTTATGACCATCTCCTGCGCGATAACGATGAATATTTTGTTCTGCAGGATTTTGCTTCTTACGCCCGGGCGCAACACCAGGTAGACAAAAGATACCGGGACCGCTCCGCCTGGACCGGTATGTGTATCCAAAACATTGCTCATTCCGGCTATTTTTCCAGTGATAGAGCCATTCGTGAATATGCCGCTGAGATTTGGAAAATTTATTAAGAAGGAGAGGAAAGGAATGCAAACGAAGGAGTGTATTGCGATGCTGCTTGCGGGGGGACAGGGCAGCCGTTTACGCGTTTTAACCAAAAATGTAGCCAAGCCCGCGGTTCCCTTTGGCGGCCAGTATCGCATTATTGATTTCAGCCTGAGTAACTGCAGGAATTCGGGAATTGATACGGTGGGAGTCTTAACGCAGTATAAGCCTCTTTTCTTAAATTCATATATTGGCATAGGTAGTACCTGGGATCTTAACTATCAACAGGGAGGAACGACTATCCTGCCTCCTTTTGTCGGGGAAGACGGAGGCGAGTGGTATAAAGGTACGGCCCATGCTGTCTATCAAAATCTGGATTTTATTGAACAGTTCCAGCCTGAAAATGTGTTGATCCTCTCCGGAGATCATATCTATAAGATGGATTATTCCCAGCTCCTGAACTATCATAAGGAAAAAAATGCGGATATCACTATTGCGGTGATTGAGGTTCCCTGGGAGGAAGCCGGACGGTTTGGAGTTATGGCTCTTTCCGAACAGGGCGAGATCGTGGAATTTCAGGAAAAACCTGAAATTCCCGAGAGTAATCTGGCTTCGATGGGAGTATATGTATTCCGAACCGATGTCCTTAAGTCTTATTTGACAATGGATGCCAAGGATAGCGCCTCCCAGAACGATTTTGGCAAAAATGTTATTCCCCGTATGCTGGCGGAAGGCAAGAAAATGTTTGCTTATCCATTTTGCGGTTACTGGAAGGATGTAGGGACCATCGAGAGCTATTGGATGGCCAGTATGGATATTCTGGATGATAAGGCGAACTTTAATATTTTTGATTCCGCCTGGTGCATTTATTCGGCCAATCCACCCCAGCCACCTCATTACATCGGGGCTGCAGTCCGGGTGAAAGAGGCGCTTATTTCCGAAGGATGTTCGATTCACGGCGAAGTGGATCATTCCGTAATCTTCCCGGGCGTTACCATTGGTAAAGGCTCGCAGGTAAAAGGCTCCGTCATCATGTCTAATGTCAAGATAGAAGCCAATGTTAAAATTGAAAATGCCATTATTGGGGAAAATACAGTAATAGGCGACGGTTCTCTGATTGGAGGGGGTTCTAAGATTACCATGGTGGAAGATAACCAAAAGTTTGCTCCAAATACCCGTTTAGGCGTCTTATTGACTATCAAGCGGGCGGAAAAAACGCTGAGTGAAGTAGCCGGTGTATAAAGGCGGGAAAAATGACGATGAAAAACGTTATGGGTATTATCCATCACCATAAAAATGAGCAAGCCCTGCAAGAAATCACGCGTCACCGTTGCATGGCTTCCGTACCTTATGGCGGGAACTACCGTTTAATTGATTTCACCCTTTCTAATATGGTTAATTCAGGGATCTGCAATGTAGCTGTGATTGCGGATTTTAATATCCGTTCCCTCATCGAGCATCTGGGCCGGGGAAAAGACTGGGGGCTGGATAAAAAAAATGACGGACTGTTTATCCTGCCGGCTGCTTCCACTCAGGCCGCCAATTGCCGCAAGGTCGATTTGGAAGATTTATTCAGAAACGTTGATTATTTGGAGCGCAGTAAGGAAAAGTACGTTGTTTTATCCGGGAGCAATATTATCTCCAGCCTTGATTATAAAAAGGTCTTGCGCTTTCATGAAGAAAAAGGGGCTGATGTTACTTTGATTTATCAGAGTGTCAACACGCCTCACCCTCCTAAAAGAGTACATTCGGAAGCTGTTTTATTAGAACTTGATTCCGACGGACGGGTGACTGAACTGCTGGTGGGCAAACCCGGATGGCAAAGCTATAACCTTGCGACGGACATGTATATATTCGAGAAGTCGCTGCTCATGAGGATTCTCCGCGAGTGTCTAAGGTATCAGCAATGGGATTTTATCGGCGACGTGCTCTGCAAACAAACACGGGGGTTAAAAATCTATGCTTATCCGTATGAAGGTTATTTGGCGATCATCAATTCCATACCTGATTACTACTACTATCACATGGACTTACTGGAGCCGGGGATTTGGCGCAAGCTATTCTACAGCTGCGGGCCTGTCTATACCAAATTAAAGGACGGGCCGTCTACAAAATATTATGGGACGGCTGATGTTCGCAACGCTTTGGTAGCAAATGGCTGCATGATTAGCGGAAGGGTGGAAAACAGTGTTTTGTTCAGGGGAGTCCGGATAGCCAAAGGCGCTTGGGTGAAAAACAGTATTATTATGTCCGAAGGTGATATTGGAGAGGATACGCTGTTGGATGGAGTTATTTTGGATAAAAACGTTTGCGTCCAACGGGGCGGCAAGCTTACAGGCGATAACAAGAAACCGCTGGTGATCGGGAAGAGGTTGGTGGTATGAAAGTATTGTTTATAGCCGCAGAGGCAGTGCCTTTTATTAAAACCGGAGGCTTGGGGGATGTTGTCGGAGGCCTTTGCCGGGCACTCCGGAAAAAGGGAGCGGACGCCCGGGTCGTGATACCCAAATATGGGATTATTCCCGCAAGCCTCCGGGAAAAAATGGAACACAAGCTCGCTTATACTGTAAATGTTACCTGGAGAAAACAATATTGCGGGCTTCAACAATTGGATTACCAGGGTGTGCCCTATTATTTTTTGGATAACGAAGCCTATTTTAAAAGGGAGGGGGTTTACGGCTACTTTGATGAAGCGGAGCGGTTCGCTTTTTTTTGTAAGGGAGTTTTAGAAGGACTGCCCTATTTTGGCTTTCGGCCCCGAATTCTGCACTGCCATGATTGGCATACCGGCTTAGTCCCCGTGTTCTTAGAGGCCTTTTACCGGAAATACCGCTTTTATCAGGAGATGAAAACAGTGTTTACGATCCATAACCTGAAATATCAGGGGGTTTTTACTCACTGGATTTTAGACAATATCCTTGGATTGGGGCCGGAGTATTTCAGGGAGGATACCTTGGAATTCAATGGGCAGGTCAACTGTATGAAAGGCGGCATCATCTATGCCGATCTCTTAACGACCGTAAGCCCCACCTATGCCCAAGAAATCAGATACCCCTTTTATGGGGAAGGGTTGGATGGTCTTTTGCGGCAAAAAGGAAATAAACTGGAGGGGATTCTAAATGGTATCGATGTTAACGAATACAACCCTAAGACCGATCGTTCCATAGATATTCCTTACGGGGAAGAAAACTTGGAAGCTAAGACGCAAAATAAGATTAATCTCCAAAAACAGTTAGGGCTGCCGGTCAATGAAGAAATTCCGCTGGTGGGGCTGGTTTCACGCTTAACTCCCCAGAAAGGCTTAGAACTGCTGATCCATATTTTAGATGAACTGCTGTCGGGACAACAACTGCAAATCGTACTTCTGGGAGCCGGGGATGAAAAATATGAGAGGTTTTTTTCGGAAGCGGCGTTCAGATATCCGGAAAAAATCAGGGTTCAGTTAGGCTTTGATGAAGTATTGGCCCGAAAAATTTATGGGGCCGCCGATCTGTTTTTAATGCCTTCCCGTTTTGAACCCTGCGGCCTTAGTCAAATGATCGCTTTGCGTTATGGTTGTATACCCATTGTCAGAGAAACAGGGGGATTGCGGGATAGTATCCAGGGCTTCAACGAAGATACGAAGGAAGGAAACGGTTTTTCGTTTTACCAGTTTAATGCCCATGAGCTTTTGTTTACTATCCAGAAAGCTTTGCGGTTATTCCGGCACAAGGAAACGTGGCGGCGGTTGATGAAAAATGCCATGAGAGCGGATTTTAGCTGGGACCGTTCAGCAGACCGTTATATTGAACTCTATGACCGTTTGGGAAGGTGACCGAGATGTTGCAGGGTTGGATAATCCATGATTCTCACCAGCTTTTTTACCGCAATCCCTTTGGGGCTGTTCCGTGCAGAAGTTCGATCGCCTTTCGCCTGAAAATCATCGGGCGGGAAGAGATCCAATCAGTTGTTTTAAGGATGTACGGAAAAAATAATACTATGGATACCTATGAGATGCGGTCGGCAAAAGAAATTAATGAGGAGAGAATCTATGAAACAGCGGTAGAGATGCCCGCCCAGCCAGGGCTGCTTTGGTATTATTTTATCGTCATCCGCGACGGGCAAGTCTATTATTATGGCAATAACTCCTCCCGTTTAGGCGGAATAGGGACCGTCCAGGAACAGATACCGCCTGCTTACCAGATTACGGTTTATAAAGCCGGACTGTCTGTTCCGGTGTGGTTTCAGGAAAGCGTAGTATACCAGATTTTTGTGGACCGATTCTTTAACGGCTGTGCTGACGGAAAAGTCCTCAACCCTAAAAAAGGGGCGCTCCTGCACGGCAACTGGGACGATACCCCGGTTTATATCCGGGATCCCCAGACGAACGGGATATTGCGCTGGGATTTTTTTGGGGGAAATCTGGAAGGCGTAATCAAAAAACTTCCCTACCTTCAAGAATTAGGAGTATCCGTCCTCTATTTTAACCCTATCTTTGAAGCGCCCAGTAATCATCGTTATGATACGGGCGATTATAAAAAGATAGACCCGATGCTGGGAACTAATGAGATTTTTCAAAAGCTGTGCCGAAAAGCTGAAAATATGGGGATCCGGGTGATTTTAGACGGTGTTTTCAGTCATACGGGAAGCGACAGTATTTATTTTAACAGGGAGGGGACTTATCCCGCCGCCGGCGCGTTTCAGTCCCGGCAATCGCCTTATTACAACTGGTATAAGTTTTCCGAGTGGCCGCACTTCTACGAAAGCTGGTGGGGGATCGGGACGCTTCCTAATGTTAATGAAATGGACCCTTCTTACCAGGAGTTCATGCTGGGCGAGGAAGGGGTGCTCCGGTTTTGGATGGAAAAAGGGGTTAAAGGCTGGCGTTTGGATGTGGCTGATGAGCTGCCGGATGAATTTATTAAAAGATTGCGGCGGACCATGAAAAAAACTGACGCGGATTCCTTGTTGCTGGGTGAAGTGTGGGAAGACGCCTCCAACAAGATAAGTTACAATGAGCAGCGCCAGTTTTTGTGGGGAGAAGAGCTGGATTCGGTCATGAATTACCCCTTCCGCAGGATCATGCTTGATTTTCTCCTGGGATATCAGGACGCCCGGAAGGTCCATCAACTCTTGATGAGCCTTCAGGAAAACTATCCCCGGGATTATTTCTACAGTGCCCTAAACTTGATTGGCAGCCATGACGTGCCAAGGGTCCTGACCATTTTGGGGGAAGGGGAAGGCGAGCCTTTACGTGAGGTCGAAAAGGAAAAGCTCCGGCTTAGTCCGGAAAAAAGACGTTTGGGTATCAGGCGGCTCAAACTGCTATCTCTTGTGCAGATGACTTTTCCCGGAGTTCCCGCTGTCTATTACGGTGACGAAGCCGGAATGGAAGGGTATGCCGATCCTTTTAACAGGGGGCCTTATCCCTGGGGACGGGAAGACGGGGAGTTACTCAACTGGTATAAAAGAATCATCTCCTTGCGCAACAGATCGGAAGCTCTAAAGAGAGGGGAATGGCATCTTCTCTACGCCCAGGACGATATCTATGGGTACTTGCGAAAATGGCATACTGAAATGATGGCCGTTATCGTTAACAGAAACAGCAAACGGGAAGCTGTTGTTCCTTTGGAATTAGGCCCGTGGGGGCAGGGCAGTTGGGTAAACCTGTTAGAGGAACAGGAACAGCCTCACACGGGCAATAAATCAATGAAAGTGCGCTTGCTCCCTTTGGAGGGCAAGGTGCTGGAATTTAGACCTTTTCGTTTCTAGGGGTTTTAAATGCCAAAAAAGGGCGGGACTGCCGATGGAAAACCAACTAAAAAGCGGGATCCTCCTGCATCCTACCTCCTTGCCTTCCCCCTTTGGGATCGGGGATTTAGGGCCGGAGGCTTTTCGTTTTATTGATTTTTTAGCGGGCTGTAAGCAGAGCTTATGGCAGATCCTTCCGCTCAATCCGCCCGGCTGGGGGGAGTCGCCCTATCAGTGTTTTTCCGCTTTTGCCGGCAACCCGTTGCTGATAAGTCCGTTAGAGCTTTATCGGCAAGGACTCTTAACCGGTCATGATTTAAGCGGCGTGCCGGTTTTGC
Organism: Peptococcaceae bacterium UBA5318; assembly: GCA_002408285.1. Taxonomy (GTDB): domain Bacteria; phylum Bacillota; class Peptococcia; order DRI-13; family UBA5318; genus UBA5318. The sequence continues at coordinate 37,418 of DHRG01000040.1, forward strand.
CGGAAGAACGGGTAGATTTTCCCCAGGTCAGGCTCTACAAAGAAACGCTATTTAATAAGGCTTACCGGCGCTTTATCACGAAACCGCGTCCATCCTGTTACCATGAATTTATTCATGCCAATGATTACTGGCTGCGGGATTACGCCCTTTTTATGGCCTTAAAGCAATATTCCGGAAATCTTCCCTGGAACCGCTGGGACAAGCCTATCGCTTGGCGCGAACCGGAAGAGCTGATCCGCTGCGCCAATTTGCTGATCGAAACTCTGGAGTACCATTATTTTCTCCAGTACGTTTTTCATACCCAGTGGACGGCTGTTAAAAAATATGCGGCCAAACAGGATATTCTCATCATCGGAGATCTCCCCCTCTATATTTCTGATGACAGCAGCGACGCCTGGGCATATCCCCGCTTCTTTGAATTGGATGCCTGGGGGGACCCCGCCAAGGTAGCGGGGGTCCCCCCGGATTATTTCAGTAAAACAGGGCAGCGTTGGGGGAATCCGCTCTATCGTTGGGAAGTAATGGCGGAGGATAATTACGCCTGGTGGCAAAAGCGGATCAAAAAGCTGCTGGAATGGGTCGATGTGCTACGTATCGACCATTTTCGGGGGTTTGAGGCCTATTGGGAAATCCCGGCTCACGAGAAAACCGCGGTCAGGGGCCGCTGGGTCAAAGGGCCGGGGGAAAAGTTTTTTTCTGAGGTGATAAATAACGTTGGGACCCTCCCCGTTATTGCAGAAGATTTAGGATATATTACCGCCGGGGTGGAGATACTAAAAGATAAGTTTGGTTTTCCGGGCATGAAGGTCCTGCAGTTTATCAATGAGGAAAAATTGCCCCGTAAAGACTACGAAAAAGTGGTTTTCTATACAGGCACCCATGACAATGATACTTTGCGGGGCTGGTATCGGAATGTGCTGCAGCGGGATATGGATGAAGAGTTGGTCTGGGAGTTTATAGAAATTGTGATGCAAAGCTCCGCCGCTTGGGTCATCATTCCGCTGCAGGATGTGTTGTGCTTGGATCATACGGCCAGAATGAATACTCCCGGAACAACCCGCGGAAATTGGCGGTGGCGTTTTCTATCCGGCAGTTTGACAAGAAAGAAGCAGGAAAGATTGGCTCAATTGGCAGTTAGGAGCAAAAGGATCAATGACCAAGACCAGGGCGTGGGAAAACTATAAAAACAACTTGTTTTATGATGAACGGCTCGGACTGTATCTGGACTATAGCCGGATGAATTTTCCCCCACATTATTTTAAGGGCATGGGTCCCGGGGTCCAAAGGGCTTTTGCGGAGATGAAGCTTCTGGAAGCCGGGAAAATCGCCAATCCGGATGAAAACCGCATGGCGGGCCATTATTGGCTGCGGGCGCCGCAGCTTGCCCCAACTGAAGAGATCGCGGCGGATATTCAAAACACTATCCGGGATATTAAGGAATTTGCCGCCAGGGTCCGCCAGGGGGAAATACGGTCCTGTACGGATAAAAAATTCACTAAATTCCTGCTCGTTGGGATCGGCGGATCTGTTTTAGGCCCCATGCTGCTAGGCGACGCTTTAAAAACAGGCCGGGACCCGCTTACGCCTTACTACATTGATAATACCGATCCCGATGGGATTGATGATCTGCTGGACCAATTGCAGGCTGATCTGGATAAAACCATTGTGGCCGTAGTTTCTAAAAGCGGCGGAACAGTTGAAACAGTAAACGGGATGCTGGAAGTCCGGCACTATTTTGCCTCCCGGGGTTTGGATTTTGCTTCTTCTGCGGTAGCGGTTACGATGACTGCCAGCAAACTTGATCTGGCAGCCCGCCGGGAAAAATGGCTGGCCAGGTTTCCCATCTGGGATTGGGTAGGAGGGCGAACCTCTGTTACATCGGCGGCGGGTCTTCTGCCGGCTGCTTTGCAGGGGTTAGATATCGACGCCTTTTTACAGGGGGCGGGTCAATGTGACGAAATAACGCGCAGAACTGAGATCCGGACAAATCCGGCTGTCCTGTTGGCCTTGTCCTGGTATCATGCGACAGGGGGCCAGGCCAAACGGGCTATGGTGCTGCTTCCTTACAAAGACCGTTTGCGCTTTCTGACGCGCTACCTTCAGCAATTGATTATGGAGTCGCTGGGAAAAGAAAAGGATATCGGCGGGAACTTGGTCCATCAGGGACTTACCGTCTATGGAAACAAAGGCTCCAGCGACCAGCACGCTTATGTTCAGCAGCTCCTGGACGGGGCGGACGACTTCTTCGTGACCCTCATCGGGGTCTTGACCGACAACCGTTCAGAAATGTTTTATGTTCAGCCGGATGTAACCAGCGGGGATTACCTGCGGGCTTTTTTGCAGGGGACCAGGGAGGCTTTGACCGCTAAAAAAAGAGGGTCCTTGACGATCATCCTGGAAAAATTAGACGCCCGTTCGCTGGGCGTCTTACTGGCTCTCTATGAACGGGCGGTTGGGTTTTATGCGTCATTAATCAATATCAATGCTTACCATCAGCCAGGTGTGGAGCTGGGTAAAAAAAGCGCCGAAAAAGAAATTAAGCTCCAGCTTAAAGTATTGCAATTCCTCCGGCAAAACGCGGCCCAAGGTTTTACTGTGGAAGAACTGGCGGCGGCTTTGGGAGAACCCCTGGAAATGGAAGCGCTGTTTAAGATGCTGGAATACTTGAGTTTATATCCGCAGCGGGGAATTAAAAAGATAGCGGGCGAAAATATCTTTACAGCGCGGTATCAGATGGAGGCTTTTAGGAAACCAAAGTATGAATGAATCCCAGGAGGGTTTGTTTTAATATGCTGAGGGAACGGAGCGCCTCTTCGCGGGTTTTTTCCACCGCCCCGACATATACTTTCAGTTTGGGCTCGGTTCCGGAAGGCCTGATACAGGACCAAGCGCCCTTCGCCAGTGAATAATAGAGAATATTGGCGCGTGGAAAATCCAGGCGAGATGTCTGCCCTGTACGGTAATCGTAAACGGCGCTTTCCAGATAGTCTTTACAGGAGATCAGTCCCAGGTTTTTGAGTTTTTCCGGCGGTCCTGCCCGAAAACTGTCCGTAATCCGTTTGATTTGCAATTGACCTTTAAGCCCGCTGAATTCCAGGTTCACCAGATCCTCGGCGTAATGACCGATCTCGTTGTAGATTTGGTTAAGGCGTTCATATAAGGTGATCCCCCGCTTTTTATAATACAAAGCCATTTCGGCAATACAAAGGCAGGTCTGGATCCCGTCTTTGTCGCGGACGTGTTCACCGATCAGGTAACCGAAGCTTTCTTCATAGCCAAATAAAAAAGTGTGCAGTTTATTTTGGTCAAATTCGGAAATCTTTTCACCGATGTACTTAAAGCCGGTCAAAACGTCCACACAGCCGATCCCGGATTTTTGCGCGACAGCGGCCCCCAAACCTGAGGTGACTATAGTCTTTACGATGACGCCATTGGGTGGGAGAGTCCCTTGTTGTTTGCGCATATGCAGGATGTAGTCGATCAGCAAAGCCCCGGTCTGATTGCCGGAAAGACTGACAAAATGACCCTGTTGGTTTCTGACGAGGATGCCCACCCGGTCCGCATCTAAATCGGTAGCCAGGATAAGATCGGCCCCCAGCAATATTCCTTCCCGCAGAGCCAGACTGCAGGCGGCCGGATCTTCCGGGTTGGGGCAAACCAAGCTGGGAAAATCAGGGTCGGCCTCGGCTTGCTCCTTGACAATGTGCAGGTTAGTAAAACCCGTATCCTGCAATATTCTCCGCACAGGCTTTAGACCCGTTCCATACAGGGGCGTATAGACGATATTAAGTTCGGATGCGCACTCTTGCACCAGGCGTTTGTTTAATAATAAGTTTTCCGTTAACGTCAGGTACTTCTCGAGTATTTCGTCCTGCAGCCAGATAAGAAGGCCTTGAGCTTCAGCTTCTTTTTGCTCCATCGTTTCGATAGCGAACTCATCGGCAATGCGGTAAATCTCTTGAGTGACGGCCTGGGCTAAGTTATCGGTGATTTGTCCGCCGTGGCCGGCGTAAACTTTATAGCCGTTATATTCTTTGGGGTTATGGCTAGCCGTGATGACGACCCCGGCTGTAGCCTGCAGTTCGCGTACTCCGAAAGAAAGGAGCGGAGTAGGCGCTATTTCCTGAAAAACCAGCGCCTGTATCTTATTCTTAGCCAGGACCAGGGCTGTTTCCAGGGCGAATTCTCTTGATTTATGGCGGGAATCATAGGCAATGATTACTTTGTTTTCTTGGCGGGGGTAAAGTTTTAGGATCAGTTGCGCCAAGCCTAAAGTGGTCTTCCGAATGGTATAGGTATTGATCCGGTTGGGTCCGGCCCCGATCAGCCCCCTTATGCCGCCTGTGCCAAATTCCAGGTTTCGATAAAACCTGTCCTGGATTTCAGGAATATTCCCGGCTATCGTGGAAAGCTCATCGTTTATTTCCCGGGAAGTGGATCTTTCCAGCCATTTTTGATAGACCGGCTCAAATTCATGCACTGCCAAATCCCCCTTATCTTCGCCCGCCGCCGACTACCCGGCGGATGTCAAAGGAATTTCTCCACACCCTTCATTTTTATGCTTTTACTGCGGTTTTTATACATGTATGGCTCAGATCAGCAAGTTAAATAGTTCCGGGTTTTCGTTCAAAAGGGTGTAGTGGAACCCTTTTTCCTTCATTTTATGGAGCAAACGGTCATAGCCTTCTTTTTGATGCAGTTCGATGCCTACAAGGGTAGGCCCTTTTTCTTTATTAGTGGCTTTGGTATATTCAAAGCGCGTGATATCATCCCGGGGACCCAGCACTTCTTGGACAAATTCCCGTAAAGCTCCGGGCCGCTGAGGAAAATTAACGATAAAGTAGTGCTTGAGTCCTTCATACAAGAGCGACCGTTCTTTAATTTCCTGCATCCGTTCAATGTCATTATTCCCTCCGCTGATAATACATACCACATTTTTCCCCTTAATTTTGTCCCGGTAAAAATCCAGGGCGGCGACCGGCAGGGCCCCGGCCGGTTCTACAACCAGCGCATTTTCGTTATATAGCTCGAGGATACTGGTACAAACCTTTCCTTCGGGTACCGGGATAATATCATGCAATACTTCTTTACAAATGGAAAGGGTTAAATCCCCGGGCCTTTTGACAGCGGCGCCGTCTACAAACGTATCAATGGAATCTAAGGTGACAGGTTCGTTTTTCTCCAGGGATTTTTTCATCCCGCAGGCTCCTTGCGGCTCTACGCCGATGATACGGGTGCCGGGACTGAAGCTTTTCAGGTAAGTACCGATACCGGAAATCAAGCCGCCGCCGCCGATGGCCGCGAAGAGAAAATCAATTTTTTCATGCATATCGTCCATGAGCTCCATACCGATTGTTCCCTGTCCGGCTATGACCTTGCAGTCGTCAAAGGGATGAATAAAGGTTTTGCCATGCTCCTGGCAATAACTGTTGGCCCTTTGATAAGAATCGTCAAAGGTATCACCGGTCAGCATGATTTCGACAAATTTCCCGCCGAAGCGAGTCACCTGGGTAACTTTCTGTCGGGGTGTGGTAGCCGGCATAAAAATGGTACCGGGGACACCCAGGAGGCGGCAGGAATAGGCTACTCCCTGGGCATGATTCCCGGCGCTGGCGCAAACAACACCGTTGGACAGGGAATCCGCGGGGGTACTCTGGATCGCATTATAGGCTCCCCGTATTTTAAAAGATCTCACGACCTGTAAATCCTCGCGCTTCAGAAAAATATCGGCGCCGTACCTTTCGGACAGGATCACGTTTCTTTGCAGGGGCGTCGTGTGAATGACATTTTTCAAGGCCCATTTTGCTTTGACAATTTCTTCGATGTGTAGCTTGCTCATCTTCTTTTCTCTCCTTTTTTCTATGACGATTAATAAAAAATCTCTCGCCCCCGGGGCATCTGATATCAGTTGCCCCGGGGACGAGAGATTTTCGTATTACCACCCCGGTTTTTCATTGGCTCATACCAATGAATTCAGTAGGTCAAAAGCGCTTCGGCTATGTAACCCTGGCCTTGTAACGGTGGCCTGTCTGAAGTTCCGGCAGGGGCTACTGGAAAGCTTGTTCTTTCAACCCTGCAGTTCGGGAGTGATTATTGTATATCTTTTTATCACCGGTTCTCAGCAGCCCCGGTTTTCTGTAAATAAGTAAGATATCTTTCTTTCCGTCAAAACTTTTAGCACGATTTTTTTCTGCAATGTAAGGGAGCAATTATCAAACATCATACAGGACAAAGAATAGATCGTCAAGCCAACGGGTAAAAAAAAAATAAGTATCCGGTGAAGATGGTATAATAATTTTAATGATAATAAAAGGAGTAGGTCATATGAAAACAATTGCCTTACTGACGAGCGGAGGAGACGCGCCCGGCATGAACGCCGCCATTCGGGCGGTCGTCCGGACAGCCTTATTTCATAACGCCGCTGTATTGGGTGTAAGCAGGGGTTTTGCCGGTTTGATCGAAGGGGATTATGTAAAAATGCATTTGGGTTCTGTGGCCGATATTATTCACCGGGGCGGAACCATTCTCCAGACGGCGCGCTGCGAAGAATTCATGACACGCGAGGGCCGGCAAAAAGCTTTAGAGCAAATGCAAAAGAACGGGATCGAGGGACTTATTGTTATCGGAGGGGACGGTTCCTTCCGTGGCGCGGTAGAACTAAATAAATTAGGTATGCCCACTATCGGGATCCCCGGAACCATTGATAACGATATTTCCTGTACCGATCGGACGATCGGTTTTGATACGGTTGTGAATACGGTTTTAGATGCGATCAATAAAATCAGGGATACAGCCTCATCCCATGGCCGCATCTTTGTGATCGAGGTGATGGGACGCAAATCCGGCTTTATAGCCCTGGCGGCCGGGCTGGCGGGTGGCGCGGAATCCATCCTGATACCGGAAATGCCGCTGGATCTGCAAGCGGTTGTGCAGAATATCAAACGGGGAAACGCCAGGGGGAAAAGGCATAGTATCATCATCTTGGCGGAAGGCGTAGCCGAAGGCGCCGAAATCACCCGGAAGATCCAGGAAATGTCGGGTTTGGAAACACGGCTTTCAATTTTAGGTTACATCCAGCGGGGCGGGACTCCGACCGCCCAGGACCGGATTTTGGCCAGCCGGATGGGGTATGAAGCGGTTCATCTGCTCCTGACGGGCCAGCAGAATAAAATGATCGCCGTGCAAAGGGATGAGGTGTGCGCGGTTGAATTGGATGTGGCGCTTTCCCATACGAACGCTATTAATGTTGAATATTATCGTTTGGCGGGTATCTTATCAATTTAGCCGGCAGCGGGCCAAAACACGAAATGATGAAATATGGGGGGATTTTCTTGAACCTAAACAGCGCGGATTTTATCTCTTTAGGTCTGAACGCCGGGCTGACAGGCAAATTAAAAAATTTAGGGATCCTAACTCCTACCCGCGTTCAGCAGGAGGTCATACCGGCCGCCTTAGAGGGCCGCAGTCTGATCGTACAATCACCTACAGGGACGGGAAAGACTTTGGCCTATCTAATACCCCTGCTAATGAAAGCCGATCCGGCCGCCAAGGATTTGGAGGGGTTAGTGCTGGTGCCTTCCAGAGAATTAGCCATGCAGGTGATCCGGGTCCTCAAAGAATTGGGGGGACCTCTGAAAGTGGCGGCCTTGATCGGGGGGGCCAGCCCTGCCCGGCAACTGGCCGCTTTAAAAGAGAAGCCTAAGTTTGCCGTAGGTACGCCGGGGCGGGTATTGGAACTGTTGCGAGGTCATAAGATCAATGGACAGGCGGTCCGCACCCTGGTAGTGGATGAGGCTGATAAGATGTTTACCCAGGGCTTCTTGGAGGATATCAAGGCGATCCTTAAAGGGACGCTCAAAACCAGACAGGTGATCCTTTGCTCCGCAACTATGCCCGGGCAAGTGCTGGAAACCATCTCAGCCTACGCTCAGGACCCGCTTTTAATAGATGTTAAAGAGGCTGCGGCTACCCCGGAAACAATTACCCATTATTACGTAATGTCCGATAAGATGAAAAGAACCCAGAATTTAGTGCGGCTCATCAGGTTTTATCATCCCGAAAAGGCGATCGTCTTTATCCAGCGCAACGAAGGAGTGGGCTCCCTGACCGGCAGGCTGCAAGAACTGGGCTTGTCAGCGGCAGGGTTGCATAGCGATTTATCACAAGCTCTGCGGCGGGATGTTTTGGAGAAATTCCGTACCGGTAAGGTCAAACTGCTGGTGACGACGGATCTGTTAGCCAGGGGGATGGATATCGCCGGGGTGGATACCATTTTTAATTATGACCTGCCGGCGGATGAAAAACATTACCTGCACCGGGTAGGACGGACAGGACGGGCTGGTAAACCCGGCGCCGCTGTCACGCTGGTTTCCGAGGACCGGAAATTTGTCCTTTCAAAATATGAGAAGAGTCTGGGGATCTCGTTTACCCAGTTGGGGATTGATAAGGACAAGGTATTTGCGATGAATAAGGAATTGCTTAAAAGGTACAGGTGTAGTAAAATTTTGTAGGGTACATTTAATTTGGGAGTGGATCGGGATGATGGAATCTTTATTGGCGAAGATGAGGGAGTATCTTCAAATGGATACGGAAATAGACTTTGCTGAATTTACCGCTTATTATCAACAGCTCATGGATATGATGACCGCAAATTATGATTCTATGGGGAAAGACGATTTATGCAAAGCAAAATTTATCCTGATGATTGTAAGCACAAATAGCGAATCACGGGCTCTGCGAAAAGGAAGCGCCTGGAAGAAGTATAAAAAAATAAAAGAGAAAACGTCTTTTTGGAGCGAAGCGATCAATTACCGCCTGCTGAAGGAAGGCCTGACCCAACAGGAGATCGACGCCGAACTGGAAAAAATCAGCGGGGAGGAAAAACAAGCCTAAGCGCCAAAAAGATAAAAAAAGGGGTGTGTTAATGTACGAGGAGTATGGGGACGGCGGACAGCAAAGGCCCAAAAGAATCATAATGCCAAGTCTGCCTTGGTTTAAAATTATCATAGCCGCGGCCATCTTACTGGTGGTCTTTGGATTTCGTTTTTTGATTTCTCTGAAACTAGATTGGAGCTGGTTTAACGCCCTGGGGTACAGCTCGGTTTTCTGGCGTTCTTTCTTTGCAAAATTAAAGTTGGGAGGCGGCATCTTCGCAGCGGCCTTTCTGCTGAATATGCTTAATCTTTATTTTGTCCACCGTTTGGCGGGCAAGCCGCTGCGCTTACTGGTGGCGATTCCGCTGACGCTGTTTACCGCAGCCGTTGTGGCCGGAAATGCCAGTGATCTTTGGCTGACCATTTTACGGTCTTTCTATGCCGATCCCTTTGGTATTGTAGATCCCCAGTTTCAACTGGATGTGGGTTTTTATGTCTTTAAACTGCCTTTTTTCTGGCTGCTTTACCGCCTGGCAAATACCTGGCTGGTGGTCAACCTGCTGACGGCGGTGGTCTTTTATTTGCTTTATCTGCCCAAGGGGATTGAGATTTCCGCACAGGGGTTATCGACGCGGGTACTTTCAGAGATGGATAAAAAGGGTATGGTCCATGTCGGACTGTTGCTGGGGCTTCTCATTGCCTGGCAGGCGGTACAATATAAATTGTTGACTTACCAGCTCCTATACTCGCAAACCGGCTCCGTCATCGGGGCGGGCGCCGCCGATGTAGGGGCTATGCTGCCGGCCTATTATATTATGATGGTTGTGGCTTTGTTGGCCGGGCTATATATTGCCCTGATGTTTCAACGCAACATCAAGCGCTCTCTTTTTTCCATTGTCGCCTATTTTGTTATTATGATCATAGTTACGGGAGTATTCCCCAGCCTGTATCAGAAATTTATCGTGGTTCCTGATGAGCTGAGTAGGGAAACGCCCTACCTGGAAAGGAATATCCAATTTACCCGTCAGGCCTATGGGCTAAACAACCTCACGGAGGTGGAATATCCGGTGGGGGAAATGACAGTCCAAGACCTGGCCGAAAACCGGGATATTATTGATAATATCAGACTGCTGGACCCTGCGACCACCCAAAACACCTATGCCCAACAGCAGGAGATCCGTTTGTATTATGATTTTATGGATGTAGACGTTGACCGGTATATGATCAACGGGGAACTCACCCAGGTGTTACTGGCGGCCCGGGAATTGAATCAGGCGTCCCTGCCTGAGCAAGCGCAAACTTTTAACAACCAGATGTTTAAATATACCCATGGCTTCGGCATGGTGATGAGCCCGGCAAACACTATTGACGCCGCAGGATTGCCGGATTATCTGGTAAAAGACATCCCTCCTCAATCGAAAACCTTTCAGGTCAGTGAGCCGCGCATCTATTTTGGAGAGGCGACTGCCAACAACGTCATCGTCAATACGGGATTAAAGGAATTTGACTATCCTATCGGCGATAACAACCAGGAATATCTTTATCAGGGTAAAAACGGGATCCCGATGACCTTTTTAAATAAAGTATTGTTGACGATCCGGGATATGCAAATCAAGTACCTGTTGACGAGTTATATCACACCGGAAAGTCAATATTTGGAAACCAGGAATATCAAGGACCGTGTGCGAAGGATCGCTCCTTTCCTGTTCTACGATAAAGACCCCTATCTGGTGTTAGGCGAGGACGGCAAGCTCTATTATCTTCTTGACGCCTATACGGTTTCGGACAAGTATCCTTACTCTCAGGCTTTCGATACCCAAAACAATTTCAACTATATCAGGAACAGTGTAAAGATAACAATGGACGCTTACTCCGGGGAAGTAAATTTCTACGTCTTTGACGCCGGTGATCCTATCATTAAAGCGTACCAGAAGATTTATCCCACCTTGTTTAAGACGGCAAACGACTTCCCCAGTGATTTAAAGCAACATGCCCGTTATGCCGAGGAGTATTTCAATATACAGTCCATGATGATGCGTGATTATCATATGAGCAATCCCACTGTTTTTTATAACCGGGAAGACCGTTGGGAATTATCCCAGGTTAGTGTGGACGACAAAAAGACTGCCCAGGACGCGTATTTTAGCATTATCCGTTTGCCGGGAGAAACCAGTCCGGAGTTTATCCTGATGCGTTCCTACAGTCCTTCCGGTAAACAAAATATGGTTGCCTGGCTGGCGGCTCGCTCTGACGGGGATGATTACGGGAAACTGCTGCTTTACAAATTCCCTAAAGGCGTGCAAATACCCGGTACTCTACAGGTGGACGCCCTGATCAACCAGGACCCCACGATCTCCGCCCAGTTGACCCTCTGGGGGCAAGGGGGTAACCGCGTAGTACGCGGCAACCTGCTGGTCTATCCCATCAGTGGTTCGCTCCTATATGTGGAGCCGCTCTATCTTGAATCAGCCCAAAACAAATACCCGCAGTTGAAAAAAATATTTGTATATTATAAGGATAAGATCGTGATGGAAGATTCGCTGGATAAGGCCCTGAATAGCCTCTTCGGCGGCAGTCACCAACAGATACCCCTAGGGCAGGCGCAGCCCCCGGCCTCCGCAGGCCCGACAGCCCTGGGCGGAGCTGCCGGCGCCGAACGCGAGCAATTGTTACAGCGTCTGCTTACCGCTTTTAGAGAAAGTCAGGAAAAGATGAAAGCCGGCGATTGGGCAGGCTACGGCCAACTGCAAAAGGAAATGGATGAGATCGCCAAATCCCTGGAGGGCAGCCGGTGATTAATAAAAAGCATATAAAAAAGGAACCGCCGCAAAACTACTTTATCAAATAGCCGGCGAAGCTCCTTTAACAGTTTTTGCGGGTTCTTCGGAGCCCGCAGTTTTTTTTCTTATGAAGACATGTTCCTTAGTTTCTTCTTTATTATATGGGCACGGGGGTTTTCGGCCAGGATTATATTGACCATAGATTTAATTTCCTCCCCCGGATAAAGTTGGATATTCCTGATTTTAAATGGTTTGTCCTTAACTACTATGATGAGGTCGAACCTTTTTATTATCAAGCGGCCTTTCGTACTAAAATATAGATCGGAAACGTCCTGGTAGCTGATACTCTTATTTAATAAAAAGCCTTTATACGACAAACCATCTTTTCTTATCTCGATTATTCTGGAATAGTATAAATAAGCAAAAAGGAATATGAGCGTATAGAACAAAAATGAAATTAAAGCCATAACGGCTTGGTTGTTGTTAATAAGATAGACAGTATAGAGGGAAACTAAAAAGAGGGTAATGAAGCCGCCATATTTATTGATTCGCGCTTTGATAGTACACGGTAAACCGTTTTTTTTCATCTCATAGCTCCTCCAAGACGCTTAGAATTTGACATCATTATTGTAATATATTAATATGAGTTTGTATACCTCAGCTAATCCCCTGTGTGATCATTCTACCGGATTTTGATCTGCAGGGTATTAACTGATTTATTATTAAGGAAGGGGGTAAACATGTATAAGAT
>DHRG01000006.1:0-483 GCA_002408285.1 Peptococcaceae bacterium UBA5318
TACTCTTTGGCAAATACGAAACATCAAAGAAACGTCGGGATAGTTTACTAGCAGGCTTTGGTACTTATTACATAATACGCTTTATACTTTGGAGTTGGATACTAAAGGATTGTATAGGTTAATGGCCAACTAATACTTAGACAATTTAATTATGAGTTAGGAGGGCTCAATATGGTTCGAATGGTAAGGCAGTTGCCGGCAAAATTTCCGTTCCTATTGATTTCCGGCTCGGCATCCCGGGATTATTAAATCCCGGGGAAATATTAAACATTCAGCGTAAGCTCAATGAACTCGGCTTTGACTGTGGCGAACCAGACGGTGTTATCGGTCCCAAGACCGAACAGTCAATTAAAGATTTCCAGCAATCCAGAGGTTTGACACCTAACGGAATAGTAGGGTACGAAACGAAAAAAGCACTGGGTATATAGGGTCCGTAAGAGTTCCGGTTATGCCGGGGCTCTTTGCTTTTTTCAAACTGTTTTC
>DHRG01000006.1:685-888 GCA_002408285.1 Peptococcaceae bacterium UBA5318
ACATTGTTGAAAATTGATGCGTAACCCAGTATAATTTTAATGTTATGGCTTGATTACTCATTATAAGAATAAGTAATCAAGCTCAACTACCGATTTTTAAATGATGTTCACAGTTGGCGAATAATGTGAAGTAAGTATTAGATTAAGTAGATAGGCGGATATGTTATGAAAATTTCCAAGAAAGATGCGTTGATATGGTTTGA
>DHRG01000006.1:989-1411 GCA_002408285.1 Peptococcaceae bacterium UBA5318
AAAGATGCGTTGATATGGTTTGATTTTTTTTCACAATTGTCTGAGGAAGAGAAAATTAGTATAAAACATGAAGAGATCATTTACTCTACCTTTGCGCAGATTGAGGCAGCAATTGATCATAGAAATGATACTTTGATGTCGGAAATTAGAGGCTTGAAAACCTTGGAAAATAGAACTTTTTTTGTGGGAAATGAAAGCAAATTCCCCAAAGGATGTCGTTCTTGTCTGTTGGGTAATGGATTAAGTGCAATTAGGAAAACGAACAAATGTAATTTAAAGTGTAAATTCTGTTATAACTATGGCCAACTAGAAGATATTCACCCAGTTGGAGAAGATATGTGGAAAATCGGAGGCACGAAATTTTACGAGAAGGATATTGATTTGCTTCTTTCCATTTACCAAAAACCCACTGGCATTGCCTA
>DHRG01000006.1:1638-1797 GCA_002408285.1 Peptococcaceae bacterium UBA5318
CATCAACATTTATACACAAATGGTACTTTAGCTACAGAAGAAACATTAAAAGCATTAGGTGAAGCCGGTCTTAATGAGATACGTTTCAACCTAGGTGCTTCTAATTGTTCGGACAAAGTAATTGAAAATATTGGATTAGCGAAAAAATATATTAAAAGT
>DHRG01000006.1:1959-50413 GCA_002408285.1 Peptococcaceae bacterium UBA5318
AGCAAGCAATCTTCGCAACAAAACTCGATTTTATCAATTGTGCGGAATTACATTTAAATGAGAGTAACATAAACAATTATTATGGGGAAAATATGTATATTTCCCGACATGGCTATATATCTCCAATTTGGAGTAGGGAATTAACTTTGAAATTCATGAAAATAGCTGATGAAGAAAACTGGGATTTAGCAGTTCATGATTGCTCAAACTACACAAAATTTGCAAGAGATTTAAATTTGAGCAGCAAAGAGGGCATGTGGTTCGGAGCCAGTAATTATGCCTGTGAGTTTTCAATGATTCCATACGAAATATTTATACCAATACTGAATGATGACAATTTCAGATTTTTAAATGAAGAAGAATTACCTGACGACTATAAACCAGAAATTATAGATTTTTAGAATGGTGTGTCATTTAGGAATACTCTTAGCCAAACAGAAGGTATGGAAATCGTCATGAAAGTTATGGATTTTCCCGTTTTTACTTATGGAAATTACTATCGTTGAATTCTTAGCACTGGAAAACGGCGCAAGAGGCTCGTTTGAACTAAAATGCTCGCCGTTATACCCGAAACGGAATGTTATCACTGGTAATGGATAATCTTATTAGGCCGCAAGTCGTTGTTTATTTACTACGACTTGCGGCTTTATTTGTGATCGGATGAAAAAGATATATTGACGCAGCCGGGAAAATACTGCAATAAGGGCCGTGAAACAAAGATCAATTTGGAAAGCCTTCTGGGTCACTCGGGGTCTACCATGTTGGCTAAGTATGTCCGGAACTTCAATCGAGAAATATAGTACAATATTAGTAAATTCGTAGCCGTAGTTGAGGATGCAGTTGTTGGGCATATCCTATTACGCGAATAGTTTATGCTATCAACCGCATAATAGTTAAATTTTTACCGTCCTTCACCGGGGCGGCTTTTTTATTTTCCTGCTAAAAAGGTAACTTTTCGGGTCTATTTTGGTTATTGCCGCCGGGTGTATAGTTAGCGTGTATAATTAGGGTTTGAATGCGCTTTATATGGAGGAATATCATGAAACTGATCAAAAAAATGTTAGGCTTTGACAGTCCGTACTCCTGGGTCAAGTGGCTGCGGATGGCTTTTGCCGTTGTCGCTCTGATCATTGCCGCAGCCTTTTGGTCGAATTTCAGCTTTATGGTGATGGACGGCGGCATCATCGGCACGATCATCGCGTTGGTTCTCTTTGTTGTAATATTAGGTCCGATCCTGAGAAGGCCGAGTTGAGCGGCCGATACGATGCCCTGGCGCAACGGCTTCATGTCATTGCCGAAGCATATCCGCAGCTTAACTCCAGCGAGAACTACCGGCAGCTTCAGGCAGCCATTGTCGATGCGGAAGATCATTTGCAGGCGGCGCGGCAGGTTTACAATATGAACGTATCGTCATTCAACCAGGCCATTGCCGTATTTCCCGACAGTATGATTGCCAATCAGGCGCATTACACCCCGCAGGAATTCTTCGCAGCCCAGGAGAGCAAGCGGGAGGACGTAAAGATAACATTATGAACAAAGAAAGGGTGAGACCATGAAAAGCTTAGGGAAAATGCTGCTTGCGCTGGCTGTGTCAGCCATTTTTGCCAGTCAGCCGTTAGCACTGGCGTGTGAGGAAAGCAACAGAATAGGTTCTGATACCGCCCCTCTTGCCGTGGGTAAAGATGCACCTAATGTAAGCTGGACAATCGAACCGGACAATATATCTGTTTATACCGCCGGTTCATCCCGCAAACTGCTGCAGCAAATCCCCTATGATACCGACTTCTTGCCACTCAACGACAGCGATCGGGTTATACCGGAGGACATGAATTTTGACGGCTATACTGATTTGAAAATCATGGCCTCCCGTGGCCATGCCAATGTGTATTATGCTTGCTGGCTATGGGATAAAGCAAGGCGAAAATTCGTTTTGCATGAGGAATTAAGTCAGCTTGCATCACCCCGGTTTGATCCCGGCACGAAAACCATTTTTTCCTTTAACCATATCAGCGCCACCGACAGCGTGGAGGCGACCTATATGTTTCAAAACGGTAAGCTGAGACCGCTAAACATCCTGGAACGGGCCTATGACAGAGCAGGCAATGTCATCATCGCCAGACAGTATAGCGTGGATGCACAGGGTAATCGTCAGCTTACGCGTAAACAGGTAGTCCTGCAAGATCAGGAAGAGGCGGATGAAATCCCTGATTCAGCTACGGCGCCGCCTAACGCAACGCCTTACCAGTCGCGGCATGGCTTTTCCCTGCTCTTGCCTGAAGGCGCCGCCGCCAAGGATACCGCATACGGCGTGGAAGTCAGCGCCGCAAAATGGTTTGTACTCATCAGCCTATCGGATGCCGCCGTCGATAATCTGGCGGATATAGGTGTTCGGGCAGCGCTTGAGGAAAAAGCGCGCAGGGAAGCGCCGCTGACAGACAGCCGGATTGAATGGGCCTATTCGACCGACACAACGACCCTAAACGGTTATCCGTTTTACCGCCGGCCGTTCACCGGAACGGTTAACGGCATACCGGTTGACAAGGGCGTATTCTACTATGCCAATGTCAACGGCAGGCATTTCCGGGTGGTCAACGCACAACTGCCAGGCATCAGCGATGGCATTATACTGCTCTATAAAACTCTTAACACACTGGTTGTTGAGTAAAAGTTAGCTGACATCCTGGCGGGGTGGTGATGAAAGCAACTTTTACTATATAGCGCACTAGATGTATTTACCCATACTATTAAAAAAGGAGCGGATGAAAAATGAAAAAAATCAGTAGTTGGCTGTTCGTGTGCGCAGCCGTGCTCTTCGGCCTGGTGTGCCTGATGCCGGTTCAGGCGGAGGCAGCACAACAGATTGAGTGGCATACCACCAATTTGTACTATGAGCTGACTGAGGATAACACCCCTGAAAATATCCTGGTCATTGAAGGATATTTTGTCAATAATACGGACAAATATATCAACTATTTCCATGAATTTAATCTTACAGCCACTATTACCGATGATGATGGCTATACCGGCACCATAAAGGGCACCTTCCGGAACTTTGAAAAAATGATTGATCCTTTCAGCCGATCTAATCACAGATTCAGAATCAGAAACGCGGAAATTATCTGGCCTGTTGATAGCTACAACGTAAAACGCGGTTATATGAAGTGGAAGTATAGCGGTGCGGCAGGCTGATAAGGCACTAAATCAATAAAAGTAGCAGGAACAAGGGTACAGGTTAGCTGTTCCTTCGTTTGCAGTATTTGCCGCTTGGGTTGAGAATAATACTATTCGATGATGTAGGACAGAACACCCATAGGGAACCGTAACGGGCTGCCCTATGGGTGTATTTCTAATTACCATTAATTATACCCTTGTTGTTTTAGCATTAATAGTATTTAATAGGGTTGGACGCCGCATTACGTGGAGATCTAAGCAAATATACCAATGCTAAGATTAGCATTCAAGCCTATATTAACTACACCTCAAGGAGAAAAAGTCATGAAAAAATATATGATACTGACGCTTGTTGTTTTTTCGACATTATTAAGTACAGCTCTGGCCCAGCAAATTAACATCAGTATTGAAGAGGGACAAAGTCAGCCCAGTGTAGTAATTGAAGAACGTACCTATCAACAGGGGACGGTTAATGTTATTTACCCATATTTCTCAGGGATGAACAACAAGAATGCCCAGGCTAAGATGAATAGAGAAATCGAAGCAACGATTCAAACGTTTATTAAGGACAATACCAATGAGTTCACTAAGGAAGCTATGGTGAAATATAACGTGCAGAGCCTTTCACAGGAGATCGTAAGCTTTACTCTTACACAATATACGTATACCGGCGGTGCTCACGGCGCGTCTGGAAGGGAAGGCTATACGTACGACTTAGCGACAGGCATAAGATATGAATTTAGCGATTTATTCGCATTTGACAACGTGGCAAGGGCGGATATTAATGCCCAAATTACAGCGCAAATTAAGGACCGTGACATTCCTACCTTTGGCCCTTTTCAAGGGGTTAGCGACAGACCCTATTTTTATATTGCCGACAATGGTCAGCCGGTTATATTCTTTCAGCAATATGAGGTTGGGCCGTATTCGGTAGGCATATTAGAGTTTCCGGTTATGGCCAAAACGGCTAGATAACCGCTGCCAACAGGCAAAACCTATCAAGAACCGTGAGTCGGGGGGCGGTTCGCTGACTCAGAGGGAAGATTTGGATTGAATGGGTGAAAAAGCTGAAAGCTGTGGGACGATGTACCTGTCCCCATGTCCCTATGATTCAATCAAGATCTCAACGAAGCCCCGGGTTCCGTCTACCCGTATCCTTTGTCCGTCTTTAATTATCCTGGTGGCGTCATCAACGCCAACTACGGCAGGAATACCGTATTCCCGGGCTACCACGGCGCCGTGGGTCATTAAGCCGCCCACTTCCGTCACCAGACCAGCTGCGAGCGGGAATAGGGGTGTCCAACCCGGATCGGTGTAGGGAGCTACCAATATATCTCCTTTATCCATTCTCGCATCCTCCAGCCTTAGGATGACCCGAGCCCGGCCTTCGATTGTTCCGGATGAAACCGGGCTTCCAGCCAGCGCACCTGATGGTAAATGAACCCCTGATTTGGCGGTAATGATTTCTCCTTCGCTGGTAATGGCACGGGGAGGCTTTAGTTTAGCATCATGTTGGAATTTTTCTTTACGCTCATTGATTAATCTGCGATCTATCCGCTGTGTTTCAATTATTTCTTTAATTTCCTGCAGCGAGAACCAATAGATTTCTTCCGGATGCTCCAATATACCGGATGCCACTAATTTAGCGGCTTCTTGCAGGATAGACTGTTTAATGATATCCAAGTGCTGCACAATAAAATATTTGGGATGTTCCCGAAGGCCAATATATAAGCGGTGAACCTGAATCAGCCGCCTCATGCTCTTTACCTTAAAGAACTCACCGGGTGTTTGACACAGGCGCTCAACCAGTCGGTCGGCAGCCAGTTCGGCTTCCTGTTTGCCGGCCAGAAAATCAATGCGGTGCTGCCTGGGCTTGCTACCTTTAATGTGACTTAGAATGGCGGGGACCAGATGGGTGGGAACTTCTCGCCATCGCGGCCGGGTTACGTCGATTTCTCCGGTTCCGCGCATGCCGTAGCGCTCGAAGAAATGTAAGAACACAGGTAGAACGGCTTCGCCACCGGGGGTAGTCTGCAATCCATCAAAGAACGTTGCGTCGGCTGCATGTTGCAGATATGCGATTACCTCCGGATGATTTCGTACTGCATCGGCCACATCTCCCAGAGCCAGTCCCATTTCCGTCGTCACATTTCCGGACGGGGATTTACTGATGCTGGCCAATTCGGTTGTGTCGCCCAGCCACTTTTTAGACAGACTCTCAATAAGTTTATAGGTAATTAATGCGGCTCCCATAAACGGAGCTGCCTTCGGAATAATCGCAGGTATTAAGGCAGGCAATATTTCTTGAATCTTCTCGATTTTCTCGGGACCGGATACCTCTTGCAGTTTGTTTCGATTTTCCTTGACCTGATTGGCAATAAATTGATTTATTTCGTCGATGGCCTGAAAATCGTCATGATACAAGATGTTTTTGAGAAGGGAAAATACCGTCGGGAAGGCTTTTTTAACCAGAGCGAATTCTGTTTTATTACCAACTTGTAACGCCGCCTGGAAATCTTCTCTCTCGACGAATTCCTGTACTGTCCGGCCCATTAATTCATCGATATTCAACAGCAATTCAGGCAGCCGTTCTTTCAGATGCGGGTATGTAAGCGCTTGATTTACATCGAAAAACAGTCTTCCGCCGGCTTCCAGCAGAAGACCGCTTTCCGCCTGCGGCGAACTTTTGCCAAGAGGAATAAGGGTTCGTAGTACTGATATCCCCAGGGGTTTGATGGCCTCAGTCATCATTTGCGGATGGCCGACGGAAAGGAAAAGGTGAAGTTTATCATCGGCGGACAGGGGGACGGGATAAAGCGTTGTAATTGGCCGGCTCTGTAAAACAAAAATTTCGTTATCAGACAGGCACCACTCGATATCCTGCGGATTTCCGAAATGTCCTTCGATTTTACGACCCATCCGGGCCAGCTCGATTGCTTTCTCTTCCGATAAAGCCGGGGCTGTCTGACGCTTTCTTTCAATATTTACTTTCGTTGTTCCGCCCTCGGGATTGCCATAAATAGCAAGTTCTTTTTTGGCAATTTGTTTATTAATTAGTTTATCCGACTTTACCTGGTATAAATCTGCAGAGACAATACCCGATACCAATGCTTCTCCCAGGCCGAAACTTGCGTCTATGGATATAATTTTTCGATTCCCGGTCACCGGATCGGCTGTAAACATAATTCCTGATACTTCCGGAAAAACCATCCGTTGAACAACAACGGAAAGAAAAACCTGACGGTGATCAAATCCATTTTGGCTGCGATAGGAGATAGCCCGGTCGGTGAATAAAGAAGACCAACACCGCTGAACACATCCCAGCAGTTCATCCTGTCCTCTAATATTTAGATAGGTATCCTGCTGACCCGCAAAAGAAGCGGAAGGAAGATCTTCAGCCGTTGCACTGGAGCGAATGGCGTACGCATAATCTTTTCCGACCGACTTCCAGGCATGAACAATTTCATTTCTTAACTGGACAGGAATTTCTAACTGATGTAAATGCGTACGAATTCGTTCGCCTAACTCCCGCAGTTGATTGAAATCATTCGCATCCATGGCGTTTAGTGCATCCATCAGGGAAGCCATTTCGGAACTGGTGGCAATAAACTCTCGGTAGGCATGGGTTGTAACACAGAAGCCACTGGGTACCGGAAAACCCGCCTTACTTAATTCACCAAGATTGGCCCCTTTGCCTCCCACAAAAGGAAGGCTGGAGCGGTCCACTTGTTCAAAAAATAATACCTGTGGCTTCATCAGACAGGCCTCCTTATCTATGGATAATTACATTATATACCAGCTATCTGTTGATGGGTGTAAACACTAATTATTGTGCCTAAGACTTCGAAAAATAATTGAAATAAAAGACCACACGCATGCAAAGAATGCTTATAAACGATTTTTGCCACCCCAGATACACATCAAATCTAAAATTGGAATGAGTGATTTTCCACGTTCAGATAAGCTATATTCTACTTTGGGGGGAATCTGAGGATATTCCTTGCGTACTATTAGTTGGTCTTCTTCCATTTCTTTAAGTGTTTTACTTAATGTTTTGAAGGAAATGGTGCCAATGGCACGTTGAAGCTCATTGAATCGCATAACTGACTTATATTCAACGAGCCAATACATAATAATCATTTTATATTTACCATTAATAAGCGATAAAGTATACCCGAAATCAGTATCCTTTATGTTTATACCGGTGGGGCTGCAATTTTCAATGGACATTTTTACACTTCCTTTTGGGTTAGTACGTTACTTTAATGTGCGTACTTCACTAATGTCATATTGTAAATTATACTTTAATTGTTGTCAATGATATCAATTAAAGAAAGGACGAATGAATTGTGAAAAAGAGTATTCTGGTGCTAACTGGTAGCCCGAGAGTCGGAGGCAATAGTGATTTGCTGGCTGATGCGTTTAAGAAAGGCGCAACCGAGGCAGGACACGAAGTGATTCAATGTGAAGTTGGCAAAAAAAATATTATGGGTTGTAAAGCTTGTGATACCTGCTACAGCAAAGGGAAGCCTTGTTCATTCGATGATGATTTTAATAGTATTGCTCCTCTTTTGGAAAAAACAGACATGGTCGTTTTTGTAACTCCGCTTTATTGGTTCACATTTCCCGCGCAGCTTAAAGCGGCCATAGATAAAATGTACTCGTTTATTATTGGCGGCAAGAAACTAAAAATAAAAGAAAGTATGCTTCTGGTTTGTGGGGAGGATGAGGAATCCGTATTTGACGGTATTATTAACACATATAAACGGATGGTCTGTTATCAAAAATGGACAGACAGAGGTCATCTGATTGTTCCTGGCGTACTCAATAAGGGAGATGTTTTATCTACGGAATATCTTGTTCTTGCAGAAAAAATGGGTCGTAATATCTAAGTTGACAGGACAAACCGTCAGCTTAAGAGCCGTAAAATTTCTCGCGTTTTTAGTATATCAAGCTGTCTCAGCATTCGGCCCCTTCACTCAAGCTGACGAAAGGGCACGTTAGCCCGACAAGTGTCGACTGCGGCCGGAATGCGCATCTAGCGGCAAAAAGTATGCGAAATAGTAAAAGAATCAACAACCTTTTCTTGAGTTGTTGATTCTTTTACTATGGGGTTATTTGTATAATTGTTTTTTGAATTAAAGGTTAACCGTTCTATCCTCGCCCTGCATGGAGCGGAAATTTGCCGTGGCATTCTCAAGATAGAAGATTTCAAAAATGTTATCTTCCACAGAATACATACGTTTTAACGTGGGCATGATCTCCAGTGCCTGGGCCTTAGCTTCTTTGGTAGTGCAGAATACAGCTTTACCGCTTAGGCGTAACCATCTGAAATCTTTAGCAGTCGCGCAAATTTCAATATTTGGATTTGCCATTAGCTGTTCATAAAACGGTTTTTGATTGCTTGTGCCAAAGCAGAGCTTGCCTTCATACTCCATTACAAAGCCAAAGGGACGAACTTTCGGTTGATTACCATCAACTGTGGCAACAAAGAATATGCCGCAGTCACGGAGAAAATCAAAAACCTCATTCATTGGATGACCTCCCGCCATATATAGAATTGTTTTATTGATCCTAGTATAATTATAAGTGATGGTAATTATACTACAAGTATGCAGTTTATTATTACTAAGTAAGTTTTTTGTGAGTAAAGGCGGTTAGAGGATGAAAGATATAATTGTTTTTTCAAAAGAAAAATGCCCTGTGGGCCTTGCATTAAAGGCTATAGAAGGCAAGTGGAAGTTACCGATACTGTGGGTGCTCTGTAAAAATGGAACGCTTAGATATAACGAATTGAAAAAAAGTATTGCCGGCATAACTAGTATGATGTTAACAAGTTCACTGAAAGAGCTGGAGGAAAGTGGAGTGGTTAAGCGAAGGCAGTACAACGAAATCCCGCCACGTGTGGAGTATTCATTAACGGAGCTTGGAGAAAAGCTTCTCCCGGTGCTTGATGAATTTGCCAAATGGGGCGGGGAATTGATGAAATTTATGAAGATGAGAATCTGTGATTAAGCAGAGGGGGAGCGAACTAGAGGACACCGGGGATGTGCCCTATCATCACTGGTAACGGAGAAAGATAAGACGGAAAAAATCCTGCCAGAGCATCCAGCTTGGCAGGATTTTAGTTTCGAAGGGAAAATAAAAGAACAGTAGTTTTCTAAGTTGGCAAAAAGCTATGGTGACATAGGTAAAGAGGAGGTCTAAGTTATGAAAAATGTAGCAATGATTATTATTTTAGTGATAGTAGGTGCCGGCTTTTTGGGCAATTGGGTGGTTACGCCATCCACTGACCTTACGGATATATCCGTGTTTGGGCTTAAATCTGCCCAGTTAAAGATATTTCGCACACATTTAACGACGCAAGATCAGCTTACGTTCATAGACGGGATAAAAAACGGCCTTAGGACATGCAGCTTTTTTCTTGTGGGCGTAGTGGTCAGCGCATATTCACTATATGTTGAAAACTTTCCTGTTACAATGCTTTGGAAAATAGTATGGGGCATTTTGGGGATACCGCTAGGCCTATTGGGCGGGATTGTTATTGTTTTATTTGGCGCCATACCGGCCATCATACAGAGATTGCTGCTTATACCTGCGGAGTGGCCATATTATTGTGGTTTTGTCATTGTGTGCATTGCTTTTGTAGGCGCGATTGCTGTGGTGGCCAGGGAGGAAGCTCAGGCTGAGAGGATTCAGGCATGAGTTTTACCTTGATTGCGATTGTGCTGATTATAGCGGGGCTTGTCATGGGATTGACTCCATTCATTGCCATTGTTATTCCTATCGGCTTGGTTTTATGGGTAACGACAGCGTTATTGCCATTTACGCTGGCTATAATTTTAACCATTTGCTTTGCGGTATTTTGGCTTACGCGCAATACATAGACAAGCATCAAGAAAGTGATCGTGATTTAACGCATTCGCAAAATAGGGATTAAGCGTAAAAAGAAGGCAGCCCGGGACCTATATGGTCGATGGGCTGTTGTCCTTTTATAATATGTACTTACAACGGTTATTAGTAGGCAAGACTATACCTGCCAAGTGTGTCTAGTGTAAAACAAGCAAGTTTATGGTAAAATATGAATAATAATTTAATCGAAAAATCGGCATCGACTCAGAATATAAGCTGTCTGGATGGGTTTTATATAAAGGGACGGGGGGACAGGTACATCATCCCACATGCCTCCACCTGTGAAGTGAGGTACAATTCACTTGTCCCCCCGTTCCCTGTGCCTTGCTATTTTTGTGAGAAAGTGGACTGCCTTGAGTAAGGTGCGAACTGGTAAATAGTACATCGAAATACCATAATTTAACAAGAACAAAAAAGGGAGGAGTGCGACTTGTTTACAATTTTGAGTTCATTCAAAAAAGGGAAAAGGTCAAACTACGTTGCTTTGTTTTTGCTATTTTTAGTAATTGTACTCTTGGCAAATGCACATGCGAGCAATGCCTTGGCAAACGCAGTTAACTCCGATAAGCTTTACGTTATCAAACAGGACGGCAAGTACGGATATATTGATGGAAATGGTAATATTGTCATAAAACCTATCTACCTGCAAGCAAAGCAATTTGCAGAAGGGGTGGCCCCCGTAAAGATTCAGGAGGGCATTTGGGGTGTTATCAATATAAAAGGGGAAGTAATCGCCGCGTGGGAAAACGTTGATGAAATTAATGAATTCTCGGAGGGTCTGGCTGTCATAAAGCATGGAGCCAGATATGGCTATATTGATAAAAAACAACTGGTAATTCCACTCAAGTTCGATGCTGCTGGAGATTTTTCCGAAGGCTTGGCGGTTGTCGCAATACGTGAAGGAAGCACATTTTTGGAAAAATTGCATAATGCCAAATACGGCTATATCGACAAAGACGGAAATATAGTTATTGATTGCCAATTCTGGGCAGCAGGGAAATTCAAAGAGGGGGTGGCCCCGGTATCTTCTGTGGCAACAGACTTCCGCTGGGGATATATTGATAAAACAGGCCAATATGTGATTGAAGCAAAATATTTTACTGCTAGGGAATTTTCCGAAGGTCTTGCTCCGGTCACTGTAGCTTTAGGGAAAAGTGGCTTTATTGACCATCAGGGTAACTTGGTCATTCCACCCCAATATAGTTGGACATATAGCTTTTCAGAAGGCCTTGCCCGTGTAATGGTCGGGGAAAAAATCGAATTTAATTCTAATGGAATTAAATTGCTTGAAAAAGGGAAGTATGGCTATATTGACAAATCAGGTCGAATGGTTATTGAGCCCCAATTTGTTGAAGCTGGTGATTTTAAGGATGGTCTAGCTAGAATATATGATAAGATATTGGGGTTTGGTGAAGGAAGATACCAGGATATCAGTATCGGTTATATTGACAAGAGTGGGAATATAATATGGCCATTAACAAGGTAAGGAAGGTAAGCCCTAGACATGTGTATATTTACACTAACTAATGCAACAAGGGACGGTTTTCGGGTGTCGCATTAGTTCCTCCGGAGAAATCGCCATTATAAGAGATACGGAGAACCATATCACTGGTAACGGAGAAAATAAGACGGAAAAAATCCTGCCAGATTATATAGCTTGGCAGGGTTTTAGCTTTGAAGGGGAAATAAAAGAACAGTAGTTTTCTAAGTTGGCAAAGGCTAAGGTGACATAGACAAAGAGGAGGTCTAAGTTATGAAAAATATTGAAATGAGCCTTAATGGTGATATTTTAACAATAAAGGTAGACGTTTCTAAAACCTTTGGCAAATCAAGCAGTGGCAAATCAACGATTATTGCCTCTACTGAAGGCAATGTATCTATACCTGGCAGGGATGAAATCAAGATTGGGTTGAATGTTTATACGAAGCAATAAGGAGATTAAACAGAGGTAACAATAAGGAGGTAGTCCGTATTGATGCCACTAAAAAAGGTGGCCATTTTTCTTATGATTATTGGTGTGGAGAAAGGCCAAAGCATCATTGCCCTGATGGATAACGGCGAAATCAAAGCTGTTGTTTCTGAGATCCGGAGGCTGACAGAGGTCCCCCGGGAGGTACGAGAAAGTATCTGGGCTGAGTTTAAAGAATTAGGCTATGAAGATAAGATGAACCCTTCTGAAGCGCTTACTATTATACGTTTCTTATTTAATGGACGTAAGATTAGTGAGAAGAGCGGAAGATGATTTTTCATAATGACTTACCCCTATGGATAGTGTTAGTTATGTTTTTGAATCTTGTCGGGTTTTCTATGATTATGTTGGATAAGCGGCGGGCTAGACGGGATGAGTGGCGCATAAGGGAACGTACTTTCTTTCTTTGGGCCTTGGCCTTTGGCGCTACAGGCATTCTTCTCGGGATGTATGTGTTCCGCCATAAAACACGCCATTGGTCTTTCGTAGTTGGGATGCCAATAATATGTATATTTAATCTGGTTTGCGGTTATTTACTACGGCGATTCGTATAAATAACCGTCCCTGTGACACGCGAGGAAGAGAGCCATGAAAATATTGATTGACGCTGATGCCTGCCCGAAGGCGGTGCTACAGCACTGCCTGGAAATAGGGGAAGAGCGCAATATCCCTGTTTTGACAGTGGCAAGTTTTAACCATAATATTGTTTCCGCTTACCATATAACGGTAGGCGGCACATTGCAGGAGACGGACATGAAGGTCATAAATTTGACTGAATCTGGCGATATCGTCGTTACCCAGGACTGGGGGCTGGCCTCGATGGTATTGGCCAAGAAAGCATATTGCATCAGTCCCACTGGTATTGAGTACCGCCCGGAAAAAATGGATTTTATGCTGGAAGAGCGAGAGATCAAGGCTAAGTTCCGGCGAGGCGGCGGGCGTACGAAGGGGCCCAGTAAACGAACGTTGCAGGATGATGCGCGGTTTGCGGACGGATTGGAGAGAATGCTTAATAAAATATTTGCAGAACAATGATTTTGTGAATTTCGCCGTTATACCGATACGGAGAACCGTACCATTGGAACGGCGACAAGTAATTATGTCAAGAGAAAGTTGAAAAACCTTCTCTTTTTTACTTCCGCTGGAAATATCCTGGGACGTGGAGTGCGTATTCCGATAATCCAGACGGTGGCCTCATCTAAAAGTATGAGGTCAGTGGAAAAGCGGCAGGATAGTGTTTCGGACTCTAGAAATAATATCAGTAATTCCTAGCAAAACAAAAGGAGACAGTCAAGCTTGTCCCCTTGTCCTGCCGGGGAAAAAGATAAAGGAGGGCATGATGAGGGAGCAGATGCTGTTGTTAAAGGAGCTACAGGAGGCGGAAAGCCTGATTGGCAATCTGGAAAAGGATCATCAAGATGTTTTGAGGACGGACGAGACTCGCCAGCTTTTCGCTGACATGCATGCGCTGCAGAAAAATATAGATAGGATGGAAAAAGCCCGGGAAGAATTATCCATGCAATATAAGCGCGAGGAAATACTACTTATGTCGAGGCAGACGCAGAGACAACAGGTGGAAAATAGCCTTTATGGAGGAACTGTTCATAACAATAAAGAAATGATGCAAATACAGGGAAGGATTCAACAAATACAGGATCAGATAGAAAAGCAGGAAAACAGTATGATGGGGATAATGGAGAATCAAGAAACATTGGAACAGAAAATTACGGAAGTTGCCGAAAGATATACTCAGATACAGCAGGGGTTAAAGCTGAAAGAGCGGGAGAATACAGCACATATTTTAGAACTCTCGAAGCAGATAAAGGCACTAACAGTTGTGAAAAGTAACCTACGGGAACGCATACGCTTGGACCTACTGGCAATGTATGATGAACTAATACGCAAGAACGGCACGGCTGTGTCCTGGCTACAGGGAGATATATGCGTGAAATGCCGTGTTGTTGTTCCTGGTTATGTAGTTCGCGGAGTCCGGGAAGCCAAGGCGTTTGTTTATTGTGAGACATGCGGGTGTCTGTTAATCTCTCATACTCCCCTGGAAAAGAAAACAGGTAAGACAAAAAGAACGAAGAACATTAATCTTTGATTCAGGCGATCACTATTCTTTTAGACATCACGGGGGCGGTTCTGTGATGTCTCGTTTAGCCGTTATGCCGGTTTTGATATAGCCTTTTCGTAATATTCATCTTTTCTATAATTCTGTGGAATAACCGTTTAATGCGCGAAATATAGGACTTATCAGGATCAACTGAAGCAATAACTTTCTTCATATTTTTGGCGAGTTTTTTCATATAAGCACGATTCTTAATCGTGTTATTTGAATGCCATCTGTAGCAGAGCAGCGGTTTATCGATATATTTGAGTTTGAATTTTCGGGCTAACTGAATATTGATATACCAGTCCTCCACCGTATTTTCCATATATCCTCCGACTTCCAATAACGCGGACTTTCTAAACATTTTCCCATTAGGGATATAATTTCCCTTCAATAATGTAGAAAGGTCACCAAATTGCTCGGACTTGAAATTAAAATCCTTGCGGCGGCTTTGCAGAAAATCCACAAATGTTTTGTATACCGCTTGAGAAACATCGTCCACATTATTACGGTCCTGATCCCAATAAACCCGTCTGTTGGCACTATCTATAATCTCGTTGTCTCCTACAACCAGCGCATATCTCCGATTATGCGCCATAAAAGCATGCAAGGTTTTAATTGCACAAGGTTTTGCCATATCATCGGAGGCTATTTGAAAGATAAATTCTCCCTTTGCAAGAGAGATCAATTCATTCAACGTTGCCGCCGTTCCCTTATTTTCCCGGGTAATATAGACGACATTATCGAACCTTTTTCTATATTGCTCAACGAGGGAAATGATTTTGCCATGGGTGTTGTCCGTTGAACCGTCATTAATAATAATCAGTTCGATTTTCTTATACGTTTGAGCAACAATTGACTCGATACAAGATTCTATGAATTTTTCATGGTTATACGCCGGAACTATCACGGACACAAGTTTACTGGTAGCCATTGATTGCCTCCACGATTTCACTGATTTCTTCCCGGGTAAGCGCAATATGCGCAGGGATGCTCAAGACTTCCCGGTGAATTCTTTCAGTCACAGGGAGAGAAAGGCGTGCCAATTCTATGTATGCCTGCTGCTTATGGGGGGGAATGGGGTAGTGGATGCCGGTTTCTATGCCGACTGATTCCAAATAACGCTTCAATTGATCGCGGTTTTGGGTTCTGATCACAAAAAGGTGAAAAACATGGCTATCATCCTGATATTGCGGTAAGGTTGTCTTGCTGTTTTTAATATTGCTGATATAAAATTTCGCGATGGCTCTTCGCTTTCTGTTTTCATCGTCAAGATATTTCAATTTGATTTTTAAAACTGCCGCCTGCAATTCATCTAGCCTTGAATTAGATCCTTTGAATCGGTTTATGTATTTTTCGCGGGACCCGTAGTTACGTAAATAGCGCAACTTTTCCGCTAATCCATCGTCATTAGTCGTGATGGCTCCCCCATCCCCCAAACAGCCTAAATTTTTAGTTGGATAGAAAGAAAAGGCGGCGGCATCCCCTAAAGCGCCGGCTTTTTTGCCTTCGTAAACTGCTCCATGAGCCTGAGCCGCATCTTCTATAATTTTAAGATTATACTGCCTGGCAAGCCTATTGATAGCCGCCATATCGCAAATCCGGCCATAAAGGTGAACGGGGATAATTGCTTTGGTGTTTTTTGTGATTTTATCTTCTATCGCAGATGGATCGATATTGTAGCCGAGAAGTTCCGGTTCAACCAATACGGGGCTGCACCTATTTTGTGATATGGCTAAAATACTGGCAATATAAGTATTAGCAGGCACGATGATTTCATCTCCGCTGCTAAATCCGTAGGCCTTGATGATCTGCGCCAACGCATCCATACCGTTAGCCACACTAATGCAATGCTTAACTCCGCAATACCTTGCGAACTCAATCTCAAAAGCAGCTACCTGTTCGCCTAAGACATACCGCCCGGAATCAAGCACGTTTTTTAAAGCCTGTTCAATTTCTGCCCGATATTGTTCATTGATTTTTTTAAGATTGAAAAAATCAATCACTTCATCATCTCCAGGAACTCATGATAATTGTCAGTTATGATATCCTGTTTATAATCATCGTTTGCCAGTACCAACAGGATACAATCTTCAGTAAATCCATCTAGTTCCACCCATACACCGGAAGCGATATAGAGAAGCCTGTCGGGTCTATCCAGAATAAATTCGCGTTTAACCCCGTCATTGAGAACGACCCTGCAGTTTCCTTGCAGACATATAAGTGCTTCACTAGTCTGGCGATTGGCATGTCCTGCACGGGGAAGTCGATTTTGGTTCCCGTAAATATAAAAAATACGCTTGATATCAAAGCAGACATCTTTTAAACTTTCAATAGCCACCAGATTTCCTCTGGCGTCGCTGTTCACTTTGAGATCATATACTCTGCATTTCATA
This sequence comes from Peptococcaceae bacterium UBA5318, assembly GCA_002408285.1. Classification (GTDB taxonomy): domain Bacteria; phylum Bacillota; class Peptococcia; order DRI-13; family UBA5318; genus UBA5318. The sequence continues at coordinate 18,521 of DHRG01000006.1, forward strand.
GGTTCTCGCTCCCTTCAGACACTTCCGGAACTCAAGGGATGACATGATATACTTACCGTTGATATCGGTCAAGGTGTGTACCCGCTTTAACAAATCAATGTTCTTCGCCAGTTTTCTTCTTTCCGCATCATACCAGATGTTGTCCTCTAGTCCTGTGCGGACCCCGACTCCCATGGCTATGGCAAGAGAATTCATGGGTAACTGTGCATTTCCGATCCCTCCCAGGGAGCAAAGGCAACCCTCTGGCAGATCGTTTAACATTACACCCAGTTGAAGTAGATCTGGTTGGGCAGTTGCGATATTGCCCAATATTAGGTTTACATAGAACGGAGACATCAAAAGGCCTTTTTTTATGAGATACTTCATGTAGTTTATCATCCCTAAGTCAAAAACTTCCAATTCAGGCTTTATCCCCCGGCTGTGCATTTCTTTTAGAAGACTGAGGATGGTTTCAGGTTCGTTGACACTGGCCTGCTTGTGGAAATTGAGTGAGCTTAAAGTCAAACTTGCCATATCCGGTTTCAGGTCGCCTTCAAGAGTCAAAACGTCCATTCTTTTTGAAAGTTCCGGAAAAGTACGCCCGCTTGTTGATACACATATCACGAGATCCTGGGAGAATTCCCGTATTCCTGAAATAATCCTGGCGTAATTCTCTTTCTTATAGCAGGGTTCACCATTGTACTCGTTTCTTGCGTGAATATGTACCATAGTGATGCCCAACTCAGAGGCCTCTTTCACATTCTCAATAATTTCCCGTGCGCTGACGGGAACGAATGGTGTATCTTTTTTCATTGGAACCATTCCGGTAGGAACGAAATTTAGAATGATTTTGTCCATTATTTAACCTCGTTCTATTTGGGGTATGGACACTTTTTTTGCGGGCTGTCCATAGTATTTAGAGTTTTTTTCAGTATCTTTGAGTACGAGGCTTCCTATCCCGATAAAAGTTTGCTCTTGTATCACAATGTTGTTTGTAACGGTTGTTCCCATGGCAATATACGAACAATTGCCGATTTTGGATTCGCCACCAATGTTGCAGCCGACCCCGATAAAATTGTGGCTCCCCATTTCAAAATCGTGTCCGATGTACACCTTTTCTCTTAAGATATTGTTATTGCCCATTTTTCCTGAAAAGCCCAAAATAGAATATGGGAAGACAATGTTGTTTTCTCCCGTTTCAATGCACCCCTCCATGATGACTGAGGGGTGGATATAATTTATATGCTCATATCCCTTGTCTTTTGCCCGGGTAAACATTTCCACCCTTGCTTCCGCTCCTCCCAGACCGCCTAATACTGTAAGCATTTTATAGCGCGAAGGGGGATACATCCGCTCGATTTCATCAAAAGGAACCAGCGGCAAGGAAAGAAGGGTGTCCTTACTGCAATATTCTAAATCTGCTGAAAAACAAACAACGTTATACCGGGAATCTTCTAAAAGAAGGTAGTACATCATTTGTCCTAATTTTCCCGTGCCATATATAATCAGATCAATCAACTATTTTCCACTCCTTTTTATTTTCCACTTGACCAAAAGTGAGTTCTGCATGGAAATTATAAACAAAATTTCCAATTATAGTAATTGTTGGCTATCGTTTAATTCGGCAAAATCACTAAAAATCCTTTCGCGTACCACTGGTAACCCTCGTGAACTTTGGACAATTACGTCCAACTGGGTAAAGAGTTTATTTTAACAATATTGTGTAGCGGGTATAACAGTGCTGTCTTTTCTGAAGATAACGTGTAGAGGGAGGTATTTTGTGGTAAAATAAAAATAGGAAACTATTGGATTGGTGGAGTATCAACTGTGTCAGAATACTACATTGAAGCAAGGTATCCCGAGGACCGTGCTAACTTAGCTAAAACTTGTACCAAAGATTTCCCCACGTCCCTACTCCATAGAAGATTATAGAAGTACTAAACCGGGTAATTTTCTTTTTGACGAAGTTATTCAAAAAGGCAGAGTTATCCTGTAAAAAATGGCTACCTCCTACATGCCGGTGGTGGTTCTTCAGCCCTTTGAAGGTCAAGTCCCGCATGCAGGTAATCAAATCGTCTCTGTAGAAGACGGTATTCTGAAGGAGATGGTAACCATGATCACCGAGCAGCTTGTTTCTACTCCTAAATCAGACAGAGCGGTCAGAAAAACGGTGGAACTATTTCAGCACGCGGGCTGGGCCGTGGTCGGTGTAGAAGATATGGACAATAATAATATCAAATACACCATACGCTGGAGTGAAGAGAAGAGCGCGCCGGTTTATCCTCCCAACCCCCATTTAAAACATAAGTAATAAGATGAAAAACAGATAATATGAGTCGGAGGGACGCTCCCTGATTCATAAAAATTGTAATTTGACCGGCTCCTCTCGGCGCATCGTATTCTTGTCCGGAAAAATCGCTGTTTCACACGAGACGAAGAGCGTTACCCCTACTAGTGTGAAGAGCAGACGAAATAGTTTTTTGGCGGCTCTAAAGTTTTTGGAGTATCTTTTCGATAACATTGTTGAAGGATGCGCAAATTATGCTACGGATGGCATGCAAATGGGGGAACCACGGTGATTAACGCAGTTACGGAAAGCTTGGCGGGACGTTACACGGAGGAACAAAAAAGCCGGAGTCCGGAGGATAATTCCTTTGCCGGGATTTTAAGTGACAAGCAAAACACACATTTAACGGCCAGGGAATATCTCGCTACGTTGTCGGCGCAGGAATTGCGCATTTTGCAACAGGAGCATCGCCTGGCCGATGCCATCAACATCAGTGAACTATCGAACGAAGGGGCGGAAAATCTTTTTGTCGCTTGGGGGGATAAGCGACACTACCAAGATCTGAACAATGACGGGATCGTCGAGATCGGCAAGGGGAAAACCTTTATTTTTCCCCCGCCCAATGCGCCTACGGCAGTTAAAGACGCCTGGGATAAAACGGTGGCCAATATGACTTTTAGTGAAAGAATAAAGGCGGAGGGGATTTTCCTGGCCGTCCAGTTGACGGCGAATATTCAGGAAATGCCCGATGGGAGTTACCGGGTTTATTCACCCGGGGATGCGGCGTACCGGAATGCCTTCGGGAACAGCCTTGATTTTTACTTTGGCATGCTGCGTAATCTGCAGAAGCAATTGGAAAAGGATTTACGCACTCTTGGCGCTTCAGAGACCAATAATATCTCTTTCCGGTTAGGGGTCGTCAGGGAGTTTATCGACAACCTACAGCAGGCAACGATTCGTTGATGTTGATCAATAAAAGGGCTGTCTCAAAACAGGATTTTTGAGCCTGTTTTGAGCAGCCCTTTTGCTCTCTTCAAGGGTAAATTTTAAATTAGAGCGTGGGAGAGTCAGCAAGCAAACTAGAGGGCAGTTTGGTTACGATTACCTTATCAATCCTCATTCTGTCCATGTCCACTATTTCGAACTTGAGATCGGACCACTCAAAAGTTTCTCCGGTTTTCGGCATATTGCCCAGATAGGATGTTATGAAACCGCCCAATGTCTGGTAATGGTCTTTATCTTCATTAGGCATATCGGCTATCGCAAACAACTCCTTGAATTCCTCTATGGACAACAATCCGTCCAAAAGCCAGGAATTATCGTCTCGTTGGACGATCTCGGGGTTGTCCTCTTCTTCCTGGGGCAATTCTCCCACTAACTGCTCAAGTAAGTCATGCAGGGTTACTAAGCCAATCATACCGCCAAATTCGTCCATTACTACGGCGATATGCGTGCCTGTCTGTTGAAACTGTTCCAGGAGTCTGAAAGCGCGGAGACTGCGCGGGACAAATAAAGGTTCTTGAATATTCTCTTCTATGGGCAGTGTTCCCTGGCCCCTGGTGGAGAGGATATCCCTTGCGTAGACAACACCGATTATATCATCCAGGCTATCCCTCGCTACAGGGAGACGGGAGTGGTTACTTTCGGTGATTAGTTGCCAAATTTGTTCATCATCGTCTTCAAGGTCGATCCAGTCCACATGGGTTCTGGGGGTCATTAAAGCAGATACTCTCATGTCGCCTAGGCGAAAGACCCGGTCAACTATGTCTCTTTCAGTTTCCTCAAAGGTGCCGATAGCAGTTCCTTCAGCAAGCATTATCTTGATTTCTTCCTCCGTAACGCCTGGTTCTGCCGGCTCCTTAACGCCGATGGTCTTGAGTACAAACTCCGTCGAGACGCTAAGCAGCTTAACGAGGGGAGAAAACATCTGGGCGAAAAAGCGCATAGGGACCGCAATGGCAATGGCAATGGGTTCAGGGTTATTGAGGGCCATCTTCTTGGGTACTAATTCACCGATGATGAGGGAGATGTAGGTGATTGCGGCAATGACTACTACCATGCTGACCGGGGTGGCGTACGCGCCAAGCAGGGGCAGCGGCTTGAAGTAGACCGCTAATTCCTGGGCGAGGGTTGCGCCGCCGTAGGCCCCGGTGACAACCCCAATGACGCTGATGCCCACCTGCACAGTAGAGAGCAGCTGTGTAGGGTCATTGGCCATCTCCAGAGCCGCCTTTGCTCCTGCGCTCCCCTCTGCGGCGCGCCTTTCTAAGCGTGCTTTACGGGATGATACGACGGCAATTTCGGTCATGGCGAAAACACCGTTGGCGATGATGAGGATGAAGATGATGGCTATTTCCCAAATTATGGACGGGTCTTCTTCCAATTGTGGTGTCAACTCCTTTGTAAAAGATACAGGCATAGTTTACCCAAAAACGATAAGTAGTGACTGTAGCAACCTTCTTTAAAACTGCAAAAATTAATCAAATCGATATTACCATGATTTACACATCAAATGATTTAATCCTACTAAAAATAAAAAATTTAATGTTAATTTAATTAATGTAGTTATGGGTCGCGTGACATATTAGCCCACTGCAGGGAAATGTCGATTTTTATATACTTTTGCAGGTATTTATGACCGGTGACAGGAAGTAAATATAATAGACTATTTTCATGCACAAGGAGGGATTGTTTATTATTAATTTATTTAGAAAGGCCCCTTGCAACGAAGCGCTATGTATAATCCGGTATGTTGAAAATAGACTTAAAGGTAAGGCGGCCGAACATCCCAAGATTGATTACCACATTCACGAAACGATGCTGAGCCATTTTGACAAGCTGTTGGCAAGTGAAGAAAAAATGTCCATAAATTCGAAAAAGATGCTCAATACCATCTCCTCCTTAAGTAATTTTGATGTTGAAATGACGCATTCCGCTTATAAATTGATCGATTTCGCCAATGATATGTCGGCCCTGAGCGAATCCAATCTGGCGATTGTAGAAGAAATTACGGCAAGTATGAACGAAGTAAACGAGACGATTACTTATACTGCCGATACGATGCAGCAAGTCGCCCGTTCGTCGCAGGATTTAATTAAGAAAAATGACGAAAGTATGTTGTATCTGGATGAGATTAATGTGTTGAAGGAAGAAGTTGTCAAAGATACATCCATGATGAGTGAACAGATAAATCAGTTAGTGGATATGGCCGTAAAAATTAATGAAATCGTGGATGGAGTAAAAGCGATCGCGGATCAGACGAATTTGCTCGCGCTCAACGCCTCAATTGAAGCTGCCCGGGCGGGAGAATTCGGGAGGGGATTTGCGGTTGTGGCTGATGAAATCCGCAAACTGGCCGATAATACCAAAAGCAGTTTGGAAGATATGCGGATTTTCGTAAATAATATCCATAAGGCAGCCAGCGGCGGCAAAAATAGTATGAATCATACTATGCAATCAACACATAATATGAATGCCAAGCTGGACATTATATCCGGCACCATAGAACAAAATGTGGCTATGTTGAAGAATACGATTAAAGAAGTGGACAACGTGGCGGAAGCGATGATAACGGTAAAAGACGCTGCGCAGCAAGTAAATCAGGCGATGGGGCTATCCGCCAAAGACGCGGAAAGATTAAATCACATGACGCAGGTCATTCACGACGATGCCACCCACAGTGCGCAAAATGCAGAACAAATATCTAAGATTGATGGGGAATTCAGCGAAGTGATACGCGAAATGATATCGGCTTTACATGGTGGAATACATGCCATGACAAATCAGGAACTGGTAGACAATCTGCTTAAGGCAAAAGAGGCCCATGCTGCCTGGATTCGGAATTTAAAGCATATTGCGGATGTGATGCAGGTGTACCCAATTCAGACTGATGCGAAAAGATGCGCTTTCGGACATTTTTATCATTCGATCAAGATAAATCATCCGGATATAGTCCAAACGTGGCAGGCGATTGACGGATTACACCATGAGTTACACAATATGGGGACAAAAGTGATAAACGCGGTCAACGCTAAAGATTCAGCGCAAGCGCTTGCGCTTTACGCCGAAACGGAAAAAATATCAAAGGAGATATTCCGCTACATAAACGAAACCATCGAAGCAATAGAAAAAAACTCTAAAGCGGGGGTAGAGATATTACAAGTTTGCTGAAAGGGGGAATAATCATGGCAACATGGAAATGCAAGCAATGCGGCGAAGAAAAAGAGGGAAGATGCAGACCGCCCAAATGCCCGAAATGCGGCGCGGCGAAAGAGTCCTTTGAAAAAAAAGATTAAAGAAGCATGCTCCCATGCTTCCATCACACAGGGCACCTTGAATAAGTAATACAATAACAAAATCCTGCAGGGTTCTGGAATCTGCAGGATTTTGTTATTATTATGAGAATACATTTGAACAAATTGGAATAGACAGGGGGACGATGTTCACCTTAGCGGGGAAGCACACAGTCTGCCGTCCCGCTGCTTTCTGCCTCTTGACGTAATACACCCGGCGAAAAAAGATTTATTTATCGGCCCTAACCTATGGAAACACGGCGGAACGTGTGTTATACTGCAACTATCTCCATCTGACTTGCTAAAATTCGTTAAACCACATGGCAATGACGCCATAACCTGTGCTATCACAAGGTTATGGCGTTTTCGTTTTGAAACCAGGTAAATTATAAGGAGGCAGTATGATGTTGGAAACCAGCCAAACCCGTCTCTATTTTGCGTATGGGTTTAATCTTAATTTGCAAAAAATGGGCCAAACGGTAACTAAACCGCGTGTTCTTGGTGTTGCTAGATTAGCGAATCACAAAATCGGTTTTTACGGTCATTCCGCCATTTGGGATGGGGCCGTGGAGACGGTTGTGCCTGATAACCAATCAGAAGTATGGGGAATCCTATATCAGTTGGATGCTTATGCTTGGGACCAATTGGATAATTTCGCCGATGCCCGGTTGGATGGGGCGGGGCGCTATTTCCATTATCCCGTGGCAGTGTTTGATGGACAAAATATGCTGAGAGAGGCTTTCTTGTATAAGAAATCCCAATTGGGAGCACCTAAACGGCCGAGCGCTGAATACCTGGACATCATTATCCAAGGCGCACAGGAACAGGGGTTGCCTGAAAGTTATATTGCCACTCTGCGGGCTATTCCCGCAAAACCCGCTGCCTATCCAGTGCCGCGTCAAACGAAACGGGACAGGAAACCTTCCGGCGGATGCGATGGGTGCTCAATGTGAGTTGTTTTCTGTTCTTCCGATGCGAATTCACCATGTTAGCCGAATACAAATAGCCGTTTTCGGAGGGATATAGCATCTCGGGGACGGTTCTATTGATGCGTCGGGTTTGCATCAATAGACCGTCCCCGAGATGCTATATCTTTGTGGTTTGTTTGTAACGGCACAGTGGAACCATACAGCGGGCAGGACGCCAACTGGACTGAAGCGGTGGTCGTGTCTGCCGGATCGCCGGAGGAGGCGTTGCTGAAGGTGATGAAATATCATCTGGGCAAGTTGCCGTGCAGCAGGGCAGTGTATGACGGCAAAGAAATCCGGGTCATAACTTGAAAATGCAGTCGGGCGTTGGAGCCGGTGCGAAAAACGGGAGCATTGTGACCGGCGAAAAATCTCCTGGCGGAATATGTGTGACTTTGATAGGAGATTGTATTTCGGTGTCTAATAGATAATGCATAACCGGTGGAATTCGCTCCTGTGGGGTATGGAAAACACCACAGGATATACGCAGCATGGGTCCCCGATGGATGACGGGACAAAGGCAGGTCTTCGGCAATTAAATTACCGACCGTGGAGGAGCATAATGGATAATAAACTTAACGGCAAAGACGCGAAGCTTCTCGTTAAGGCCTTGACACAATTGCGGACTGACGTGGACGAAATGGCCCGGAAAAATAAGTTGGCCCGTTGGGCAAACGAAATTCAGACGCCCTTCACTTTGGGCGAAGTTTTGCCGACCTTCGCCAAGCACACATTGGATAGGATGCGGCAGTCCATAGGAGTCCGGGGCATAAGCGCGTTGAATAAGGAGAAACTGGCTGGCGCGTTGGAAAAAGCGGTCGTGGACAACGTAGCGAGATTTTTAATCATGTTGGATACGCACCAATACAGCCTGTTGAAAAGGGTTGTTGAAAGCGGCGGCATGACAGAGACATTTGCCATAAACGACCTGCAAGTGGAATTTTTTCGGGAGAGGGGACTTCTTTTCCCGGGAAAACGCAAGGGGAAAAAGGTGCTGGCCGCTTCCGCGGAAATTATTGCCGCCTTTAAAAAGGAAGATAATCAGGAATTACGGAATGCAATACAGAAAAATACAGAATGGATTCGTTTGGCCCATGGGCTGCTTTATTATTACGGCACCATTCCTTTCAGCGTCCTTATGGACAAGATTGCCGCCCTGACTAAGGCGGGGACCGTCCCCCCAAAACGGATCATCGATGTGCTGGTCGAGAACGCTTTGCTGTACTATGGCCGTTTCCAGATTGGTCCGGCAGGCGTTTATCATAGGGAAGTGTCGGATCCCGCGGGGATGGCTCAGGAGCATAGGGACCGGCCAAACCTAGGTTATTTCCCTTTTAAGTATGATGAAATCTGGCGCGCAGGCGACGAGGAATTTGTCGATAAAAACATGGCCTTCAAAAGGTTTGCTAAATTTATTATGGATAATTACGATATTACCAGGCAGGAAGCGGACGATATTGTTGAGGAGTGTGTGTTGATCATTCGGGACCCGGAAGAGCCTAATCATCAAATGAGTGAAATTTTTAGTTTTCTGCAAAGCCAGTTGGAATTTGACTCTTTTGATACCGCCCAACAATTTGCGCATTACCTCATGGAACTGCACAACAATACACGACAGTGGGCTTTGAAAGGATATACACCCAATGAACTTCGCCAAGCAGAACGAAAACACTTACGTCTCCTGCCGTCTAATCCGTCTTCAATACCGGGGGTGAAGGAGGGTAAAGCGATCGGGCGTAATGCCCCCTGTCCGTGCGGCAGCGGCAAAAAGTACAAGAAGTGTTGCGGCCGGGGAGGGCAATTCGATGATGCATTTTGAAAATGAATTTGCCGATTAGTTGGCATTCACCGTTTGCGCCGCTACGAAAACCTGTATTACCGGCAAGAAAAAAATTCCTGCAAATTTTTGCAGGAATTTTATATTTTAGTGTAAAAGACGTTACATTGAACCGACTCCACCAGTTACCCAGGGAAAGGAGGGCATGCGTATGGAGCGATAGCCCGCGTGGCGGCAATTACTGATGGGTTTTTACCAATGGAAACAGGAAATTGCAAAATAGACAAGCCCGTCATTTCACGGGCTGATTTTTAGATGCAAATATTTTGTAGGGGGTAGAATAGGATGAGGCACCAAAAAAAATCACTTTTAAGAGGAGCTTTGCGGGTTCTTTTAATTGGGTTTGTGAGTACGGGGCTGATGCTTGGCGCCGGATACAATATATCTGACTTCAGCGTTTCACCTGTTGAGGCGGCGCAAAGTATGGACGCGGCCTCGCCAAACGTCTTTCTCGGACCCGATACAATCCAGGATATAGTTAAACAAACAGGACCGGCGGTGGTCAAAATTGAGACGGAGACACAAACCCAAAGGCAATATGATCCTTTTTTTAACGATCCTTTCTTCAGGGAGTTCTTCGGCGGACAGTTTAAAAGCCAGCCGGAACTAAGAAAAGGTTTGGGTTCAGGGTTTATCATTTCTTCCGACGGTCATATCGTCACAAATAATCATGTGGTTGCCGGCGCTGCCAAAATAGAGGTGTATTTATCCAATAGAAAAGAACCCTATGCTGCCAAATTAATCGGTTCAGATGCCCAATTGGATTTGGCGGTGTTAAAGATAGACGCCGATGAAAAACTGCCGGCGCTGGTATTCGGGGATTCCAATAAACTGGAGGCAGGCAGTTGGGTTATCGCCATTGGCAACCCCTACGGACTCGACCATACGGTTACGGTCGGTGTGATAAGTGCCAAGGGCAGACCAATTAATATCAACGGCAATCAGTTTACGGACCTTTTGCAAACCGACGCCTCGATTAACCCGGGCAACAGCGGCGGGCCGCTCATCAATCTTCGCGGCGAAGTAATCGGGATCAATACCGCCATTAACGCGCAAGCACAAGGCATAGGCTTTGCAATTCCCAGCTCCACGGTTACCCAGGTATTGGATCAGCTTATTAATGACGGGAAAGTGATCAGGCCGTGGCTGGGCGTTTTCACGCAGCCCGTGACGCAGGAACTCGCTAATTATTTCGGGTTAAAAGCACCGGAGGGCGTATTGATCAGTGGGGTGGCGGAAAATTCGCCGGCCCAAAAAGCAGGGCTTAAACGGGGCGACATTATTCTTGAATACAACAAGAAAAAAGTTAATGCCCCCGATAAATTAAAGGACGAAGTAATGAACACAAAGATTGGGGCGGAAGTGGTTGTCTTGGTATACAGGGACGGCGGCACGATATTTGTACCGCTAAAAATAGAAGAACGGTAACATTAACAAACTATAATTTGCAAACCCCAAAGCCTCGTCCGTCTCACAAAAGGCGGACGAGGCTTTGGTACGCATAGTAGTCCGGCGGTGGTAAATGACACGCGTTAGTTCCTGATATGGCGGAGGGGAAATTTTAGGGCATGCCCACAAACTGGGCAAGATAGTTGTTAAACTTATCCCGCTCATCGATGACCAGACCGTGACCGCTGAATTCAAAGGGAATTAAGCTGGAGTCTCTGATGCGGCGCTGGGTTTCCCGGGCGTTCGGGAACGGAACTATTTGGTCGTGTATCCCGTGAAAGATCGCTGTGGGGACACTTATCTGCCGTACATCCTGTCTCGAATCCTCATCACGCAGGGACACTGCCAAACTGGCGGTGGCGTGGCCGGAGGCTTCCAGGCCAAGTCCGTTGAACCAGTTTTTAAATTCGCAGCTCAGGCTGCCGGCGAAAAATTGATCGCCGAAATCACTGAGCATCTTGGGGCGATCCGTATAGGTTTGACTTATTAGTTTGTTGACTTCCGCGACGGGGAGGGCGAAAGGATAGTCCGGGCGCCGGGTAAACAGGGGCGTGGCAGACGATACCAGGGCGAGCTTGGAGACACCGTACCCCAAATGACGGGCCATGTATCTGGCGGAGATTGCGCCGCCCACAGAAAAGCCGAGCAGGGTTATGTTTTCCAGACCAAGGGCGTCAATAACGCAGCGTATATCGTCGGCAAGAGTGTTGTAACCGTACCCGTCCCAGGGCTTGTCAGACTGGCCAAAGCCGCGGATATCCATACTAATACACCTGATTCCCCAGCAGGGAAGCTGATTGAATTGATATTCAAACATCCTGTGGTTTACCGGCCAGCCATGGATGAAGAGGACGGTCTGCTCCGAGCCGGGGTTTATGTCTTCGACAAAAACCTTGACTCCTTCCTGTATCTGGATGTAAGGCATTTTGAGTCACCTTCAGTTATGCTTAGTTATAGTATGTTAATATAGCATATTCCCAGCGACATAATAAAGTGCGGTTTTAAGGGCCGTCATATTTCCCGGGGGAAATTACGCATTATTGTCTAAGCAGGATTGGAAAAGCGGGCTGAAAACGATTAAAATTAAAGAAAGCACCTTTGAATAAAAGAAGCGCCGAAATGTACGGTATGTTTGTAAATACGGAGCTTATCTTTCACCGCGCATCTCAGGGGCATAGAGGAGACTTACCAACATGATTATATTTAAAAGTAAAGAAGAAATAGAAAGGATGCATGAAGCAGGTAAAATATTAGCTTCTTGTCACCAGGAAATTGCTAAAATGCTTAAACCTGGGATTAGCACCGCCCGCATTGATAAATTTGTGGAAGAATATTTGGCTAAATGGGGTGCTACACCTGAACAAAAAGGATATCGCGGCTATCCGTATGCGATTTGTGCCTCGGTTAATGATGAGATTTGCCATGGATTTCCCACGGGCAAACCCCTGCTGGACGGAGATATCGTAACAATTGATATGGTGGTTAATTTTAAAGGCGGTCTTGCCGACTCCGCCTGGAGTTATGCGGTGGGTTCCATTTCCGGGGAATCCCAGCGTCTCCTGGAAATAGCGAAGGCGTCTTTATATAAAGGGATTGCCCAAGTACAGGCGGGAAATCGCTTGGGAGATATCGGCCATGCGATACAAACCTATGTTGAAACGGAAGGATTTTCAGTGGTCCGGGATTTTACGGGACACGGCATCGGCAGGGTGATACACGAAGAACCGGCTGTCCTGCATTACGGTAAGCCCGGCAGGGGCATTAAATTGCGCGAGGGTATGGTAATAACCGTCGAACCAATGGTGAATGCGGGCGCATGGCAGTGTGCAATAGATCAAAATGGCTGGACTGCCCGCACTGCCGACGGTAAGCGTTCCGCGCAGTATGAACATACCGTGGTGGTCACGCCGAACGGTCCGCTTATTTTGACGGAGCAGGGTAATGTATGATGTTTGACGCAAAAAAGTGCAAGCCCGCCCCCTTCCAGGGGAAAGGCTTGCACTTTTGCTTTTGTAACCACAGCCTGCCGTCCCGCGCTGATGTGCTTACGGTTCAGCTTTCCGGCGGAAAGCGCCGGATGCCTGTTGCGCGTGGGCGGTCTGACGCCGTCAGAAACTAATCCGCAGACCGGCGTTGACCAGCCAGGGGGTTTTTACGGTGTCGCCGTTGGTTTTACTGATTTCCAGGTAGCCACTGGTCCGGTTGTTAAGGGACGTGGTCAGGCCCAGGGCGAATTCCAGCCAGGTATCCTTGAGGTCTTGTGCCAGCGTCACCGGCGCCAGTCCGCCCGTGGACATGGTGACTTCGGAGCGGGCATTGAATTCCCTGGCAATTGACGCTTTGGCGTAGAAGGTGCCGGAAGGAATATTTCGGCCGATGGACAGACCCAGCCGGCCTACGATACTGTTTACGCTCTGGTTATGCACAGCGGTACTGTCGCTGGCGGTATAGTCGGCGGAGCTGATCCTGCTGAAGTTGATTTCCGCCTGTGGCTCCAGATACCACTGACCGGGCAGCTGCTTGCGATAACCGTATTCAGCCGACAGACTGGTGCCCCAGTTGTGGTAGCTGCCGTTTACTTTGGTATTGCCCGGGTCGAGGAGGTAATTGTGGTAGCTGTTTCTGAGCCGGCCTTGTTTGGCGATGATATCGAGAAAATGACCTTTATCGCCCAGCCAGCTGCTGTAAGCACCGATGGTCAGGCTGCTGGCCTCGGCGCCGCCCCGGGTCAGGCCGGTATCGGCGTCGAGGTAGCCGACGGTGTAACCCCTGAACAAAGTGCCGTTATCTTTGGTGACATGCTTTTTATCATAGCCGCCCTGGATCGCGGTATACTGTGTTTTGCTGCGGCGGTCGCCCGGATTGTCGGTTTCCAGTTCACCTCGGTATACTCTGGCCCATTGGCCCGTCTGGCCGCCGGCATTGCGCAGTTCGCCCATGCGCCGGGTCAGGTCGTTATTTTCGCTGCGCCACAGGGCGAGGTTGTTTGTGATCACGTCGGAGGCGGTGCGCATGGTTTCGCTCATGCCGGCAATGTCGCCCCCGGCGGTCAGTTCGGTGATCGACCAGCTTGTGACGCCGGCGTTCGTGCTGGACGAGACGACCGGGGTGAAACGGTAAGCTCCCCAGTCGGTCGGTACCGCCTGGAAGCCGGCGTCACCGCCGCTGACGGTGGCGAAGACCGCCGTGCCGTTTACGGTGGCGCCTGAGTCAAAGCCCGGGTCGTAAATGACCTGGATGGTGCTGCCCGACGCATTGAGGGAATTGCCAATGTTAAGCAGGTCGGACTGATTGTTGGCCAGATCGGTATTGATGAAGAAGTCGGCTGCGCCGTTGAGATTGCCGATGCTGAGCTGGTTGCCAGCGGTAATGGTGGCGAGTATAACGGTGCCGCCGCCGTTGACAACGAGGTTATCGATATTATTCATGCCGGAGGAAAAGGCGATCATTTCGATGGTACCCTGATTGATGGTGGTGGTACCGGCCAGAATTGCGCCGGAATGCATGTCGATAAATCCGCCGGCGTTAACGATACTGTCGGTTACTATGGCGCCGCTGTGCACGACTTGCTCTCCGCCGCTGTTCAGCACCGTGCCGGAGGCGCTGCCGCCGGAGGATACAAGCTGTGCGCCGTCGCTGACTGTTGTGTTGACCGCGCTGCCGCCGCTATTCACCAATTGCCAGCCGACGCTGACCGTCGTACCGGATGCGTTGCCGCCGCTATGCACACTCTGCGTGCCATAGTTGTTTACTATTGTGCCGGCGGCGCTGCCGCCGTCGTGTACATTTTGCCAGCCGCCGTTTAATGTCGTGCCGTCAGCGGTACCGCCGCTTACCTGTTGGAAGCCGCCGCTGTTGACCGTCGTGCCGGTGGCTGTGCCGCCGCTATATATATTCTGCAGGCCGTCGTCATTCACGATTGTACCGGCCGCGCTGCCGCCGTTGTATATATATTGGTAGCCGCTGTTGATCGTCGTGCCGGTCGCTGTGCCGCCGCTGGACACGGTTTGCGTGCCGCCGCTTAGCGTCGTGCCGCCTGCCATGCCGTGCACATGCTGGTATCCGCCGGTATTCACTATCGCATTGGTGTCGTTGCCGCCGCTATGCACGTATTGAAGGCCGCCGCTGTTGACCGTAGTATTGAAGGCGCTGGCGCCACTGGAGACATGCTGCTCACCGCCGCTGTTGATCTCCGTGCCGGTGGCGCTGCCGCCGCTATGCACATACTGCTCGCCATCGTTATTCACGATTGTGCCGAAGGCGGTGCCGTAAACTTCCTGGAACCCGTTAGCGTTTACATTCGTGCCGGTGGCGATGCCTTCGGCTTGTACAGACTGATAACCGCCGCTGTTGATGGTGACACCGTTAGCATTGCCGTACAACATCTGGTTGGCGAGGGCGCCGCTGATGGTACCGCCGGTGGCACTACCGCCGGCGTATACATGTTGCGTGCCGTGAGCGCTGACGAGGGTGTCGGTCGCAGTGCCGCCGCTGGACACATATTGCCCGCCGCCGCTGTTGACCGTCGTATTGAAGGCGTTGCCGCCGCTGTAGACATGCTGCTCACCGCCGCTGTTGATCTCCGTGCCGTTGGCGGTGCCGCCGCTGGACACGTACTGCCTGCCGGTGTTGTTGACTGTCGTGCTGTTGGCAGTGCCGCTCATTACATTTTGTTGTCCGCCGTTGATCGTCGTACTGGTTACGCTGCCGCCGCTGTTCACAGTCTGGGCGCCGTTGTTGATCGTCGTACCGGCTGCGCTGCCGTATACAAACTGTAAACCGCCGCTCACCGTCGTGTTGGAGGCGCTGCCGCCCACATCCACAGTCTGCGTGCCACCGCTCACCGTCGTGTCGGCTACGCTGCCGCCGCTCTGCACAAACTGGAAGCCAGCACTGTTCACCGTCGTGCCGGTGGCGGTGCCGCCGCTGTATATACGCTGTCTGCCGCCACTATTGACCGTCGTGCTGGTAGCGCTGCCGCCGCTGGACACATACTGATACCCGCTGTTGATGGTCGTACTGGTGGCGTTGCCGCCGCTAAATATATCCTGCCTGCCGCTGCTGTTGATTATTGTGTCGGATGCACTGCCGCCGCTCATCACACGCTGCATGCCGTCATTGTTGATCGTCGTGCTGGTTGCGTTACCACCGTTATACACATACTGAAGGCCGCCGCTGTTAATCTCTGTATCGGTGGCGGTGCCGCCGCTGTACACATCCTGCCTGCCGCTATTGTTGATCTCCGTGCCGGAGGCGCTGCCGCCGTTCAACACATACTGAAGTCCATCGCTGTTAATCTCTGTGTCGGTGGCGGTACCGCCACTGCTCACACGTTGCATGCCGCCGCTGTTGATGATGTCTCCGTCGGCGGTTTCACCATCATTGATATCCTTGGTTACGGTGGGTTCTCCCGTACCGATGGTCTCGGCATAGGCGGTGGTGAAAAATAAATGATCCAGAAGCTGGCCGCCGCGGTTGAAACTGGTAGCCAGCAGGTCGTCGACGGTTCCCTGCCGGGCCTTGGGCATTTCAGGCACCAGCGCAGCCAGCGGCAATACCAGCGGGGTGGTATTCTGGATGCCGTTGGCGACCGCCAGTAAAATAGCCAGGGTTTTCTGCGGATTGCCCTTTGTTTGTTTGCTTTTCTTTAACACGGAGTTTTCACTTCCTTTCGTGGATTTAAGCCATGGTCGTGCATAAGTTGGTCGATGACGCTGTTGACGTGTTCCGGGGTAATGAACCGGGTGCATTCGAACTGCCGGTCGGTATTTTTTTGCCGCGGACACCAGGCGAAGTCCTGGTGTTCAAATTCGATGGCGCTGTCGGTCCAGCAGCCGTTGCACACATGATAGTTGATGACCCGGTAGGGGGTGTAAAATTCGGTCAGCGGCAGACTGAAACCGCTGATCAGGACCACGGGCCTGCCCACCGCCCAGGCCAACCAGGACAGGCCGCTGGAGAGGCCGACGAAAAAGTCGGCGTGATAGAGCAGATCCACCCGCTCGCTGAGGGGCAGATCGCCGGTAAAATCCTCGGCGCCGTAGGGGATGGTGTTCCAGCGGCTGCCGCTCCCGTGGCAGTCTTTCCGGTCGATGCACAGGACCCGGTAGCCTTTGGCTTTAAGGTGCTTGATCGTATTCATCCAGCCGGCGGGGTTATTCCAGTACTTGGCCTGGCTGGTGGCCTGGGCGGCGATACAGACATAGGGTTCCGCGATGCATCTTTCCGGGTTGCGCGGCGCAATTTGCGGCCGTATTTCCTCCGGCCTGAGGCCCAGGATATAGGCGATGGTTTTCTGCAGGCCGGTGATGCGCCAGTCGACCGGCTGATGCACCCGGTCGTCGCAGGGAAAGAAGATACCCATGTAGTAGGAGGCGTAGATGCCGGCGGGCCGTTCGTCGGGGCCGATGAAGCGCAGTTCCGGATAGGTAGGCTTAAACAGCTCCGCCAGTTCGGGCGCCATGGCGCAGTAAACTTCGCAGTCATGCAGGTATTTAAAGACTTGCGCGTAAGGGAACCAGGCGATGATGTCGCCCAGGGTGCCGACGGGAAATTTGAGGAGAATTTTTTTGCGGGCCGGATTAAAGTCGTGGCTGAATACGAGTTTGTCCTCCCGGTAGATTTCCAGACGGAAGTTGACATAGTACTTTTTGGTGCTGGTGACAAGCACATCGGATGCTTTGGCGTCGTAGAGGGTATTGAAAGAGTCGCGGTCTGTGATTTTGACGCGCCAGTTGCCGGCGGGCACTTTGACCCTCGCGCCGTAATTGAAGTCGAAGTACAGTCCTTCGATGTCGGTTTGGCAGGTAAGCGGGCCGGGATCGCATACGAAGTACTGCTTTTTCATCACCGCCGCGCTTGCCGCTTCCGGCTGCGCCTGGTTTTGCGTTTCATGCATCCTTGTTTTCTTTACCTCCTCTATTAACGGTATTGGCAGTGGCGGAAGAGACCGGATATACCAAATGTACAATTTCACAAATTGTCGTAGCAGAGTTATTCTAACAAAGCCGCTCTTAAAAAAAACTTACCAAGTCCAGGTTGGATTACGCAGGATTTATCATAATAGTGTCAAAAAGTTACAATATATAATATAAACGGATACGCTTTGGGAGGCTCTATGTCTGATCTGCTGTTTTCCAAAATAATGCCGCCCCAACGAGGGGGCGGCATTATCGATAGACCCAGGCTGGCAAACGTAATCGCCAGGATTGGCGGACATAAGGCAACTTTCCTGACAGCTCCGGCCGGTTACGGTAAAACCGTAGCCATGCTGCAGGCAGCTAACGCCAGCTGCCGGACGCTGGTCTGGTACCAACTGGATGCTTATGATAACGATCCGGCTGTATTTTTGCGCTATCTGACGGCCAGCATCGCCCGGCAGTTTCCCGGTTTTGGACAGCAGTTGGAGCAGGTAATCGGCGGTGAATGCGAAAGCCGCCTGCGGCTGCTGCTCACCGCCTTTGTAAATGAATTGTCCCGTTGGGACACCGTTCCCCTATTGTTAATTCTGGATGATTATCATGAAATTATCGCCCCGTTTGTGCACCGGTTTTTGCAGGACCTGCTGATCCATCTTCCCGGGCATGTCCATGTCATGATTGCCAGCCGCACGATGCCGCCGCTTAATCTCAGCAATCTTAAGGCTTCCGGGGATGTGGGCGTCGTAAAGACCGGGGATCTGCGTTTCACCAGGGAAGAATTGCAGGCCTTCCTGGCAGAGAGGGGATGGCGGCTATCCGGCGAGGCCGTGGAGATGCTGGAGCGCAAAGTCGAAGGCTGGCCGGCGGCTGTCAAATTTCTCGCCGGCTTAAAATTCGTGGATGCCTCATTTTTCCATCCTGACGGCGGCGCTGCCGAGGCGTACGAATATCTGGCCGCCGAGGTCATGGCCCGCCAACCGGACAACGTAGCGGATTTTCTTAAGAAGAGCGCCGTTTTGGAAACGGTTACGGCGGAAGACTGCGATCTATTGCTGGCCCGGGATGACTCACGGCAGATGCTGGAGTTGCTGGAAAGACAGAACCTGTTTCTGATTCCGCTGGCCGGACCGGGCAACGCTTATCGCTACCACCAGCTTTTCCGGGAGTTTTTGCTGGACCGCCTGGGCGCCGAACGGCGCCGGTGGCAGCGGGAGGCGGGGATTATCGCCCGGAACCGCGGGGATTTAAGCGCTGCGGTGGAGTATTTCCGGGCGGCCGGCGCCGTCCGGGATCTGTTGAACATCCTGCGGGAGGCGGCCCGGCAGGCCTTCGACCAAGGGCGCTGGCAGACGGTGGTTCGCTGGCTGGCGGCGGTGGCGGCGGAGGATTTGTCCGCCGATCCCTGGCTCGGTCTGTACCGGGCCAAAAATGAAATATACCAGGGACGGCTGGACGAGGCGGAAAAGTGGTTAAACGGAGCCGTGCCGCTTTTTGCGGACAGCGACGACCAAGACGGCCTGGCCGAGAGCCGGTTGCTTCAGGCCCGGATTCTGCGTTGCCGGGGACGCTTTGCAGAAAGCATTGAACTTCTGGAACAAGTGCTTCACCAATTGCCGCCGGCAGAAAGCGCCCGCGTCGATTTGCCGCTGGAAAAGTCCTCGTGTTTGTTGTACACAGGACGGTTCCAGGCGGCGGAAGCGGTTTTAATCAGTGCCCTTGAGTCGGCAAAATGGAACAACGACAAATATGCAATGGCGCATCTCATGGAGGGTTTGGGGCATGTTTATTGGATGCAGGGTGATTATCCCAAGGCCCTGCGGATGTACCAAAGGGGAACCGAACGTCTGCCTGAATGGTTTATGCCCAGCTATCACATGCAAGACTATATCGCCTTTATTTACTTGGACTGGGGAGAGTGGGACCGGGCGCTGGAGTATGCGAAACGCAACGCGGCGATCAAGGAAAACTTGGGCCTGACCGACGCTCTTCCCTCTACTTATGGACAACTGTCCAGTATTTATTGCAGCCGGGGTGAATGGGCCCTGGCGGAAGAATACTGTAAGCGGGCCATTGATTTTGTCCGGGAGAATAACGGTGATCGAATTTATTCAGCGTTGAACCTGGCTCTCTGGGCAGAATGCCTGGGGCTGCAGGACCGGTGGATCGAGGCGCGGGAAAAAGCGGTGGAAGCGCTGACCGAAGCGGGACCGTATTACGTACTTGCCGAAAATGTCTGCCAGGTGCTGGGATCGCTGAGTTTCATCCATACCGGCGAGCTTCACCGGGGGAAAGAACTGCTGTCCGCAGCGATAAAAGTGTTTGATCAGGCTGGGTTCAAAAGAGGCCAGTATTACGGCTATGCGTTCCAAGCATGGTTGTCGATCAGTGAAGGAGATCTGGCGACGGGCCGGGAGTATACGGAAAAAGTGCTGGAATTGGCGGCGAAGCATAATTTATTAAATATTTTCCTCACGTATTATGAGATGTTGCGGCCGGTATTGAAATTGGGACTGGAAAAGGGTGTTGAGGTCGCGTTTATCCAACGCATTTTTGTCCGGAAGGGAGATCGGTCCGTGCCGTTTCTTGCTTATTTGGCAAAGTATGATGATCCGCAAGTCCGCCTGCGGGTCATCGCTCCCTTGGCGGAAATTCGGGGGACGCATGCCGCCGCGGTCATTACCTCTTTGACAACCGACGCAAATGCGACAGTCCGGCAGTCGGCGCGCCTGGCGGCTCAGCGCATGGGTATGCCCGCGGCGGACGGGGAGGGCTATGCAAAGCTTGCCGCCGTTTCCCTGCAGGTCGACATGCTGGGGAGTTTTAAGGCTTTCATACAGGGAACGGAACTTGGCAAAACCGGCTGGCGCACCACCAAAATCCGTGATTTGCTGGCTTATCTGATCCATAAAGGGGAACCGGTCGGCCGGGAGCGGATTCAGGAGGATTTATGGCCGGAGATGAATATGGAAAACGCCGCCAACATTTTTCATGTCACGTTGCATCGTCTGCGCAAAATGCTCAACAAGGCCGGCTGTCCGGATATCCTCCGTTATGGCGATAAACGCTACGTCCTTCAGTTAGACAGTTTTAGCTGTGATACGCAACGGTTTCGGGAACTCGTGGCTGCCGGACTGCGTAAGGATGCCTCCCCGGAGGAGAGGGTGGCCTGTTTGGAGCAGGCGGCGGCGCTTTACCGGGGGGATTACCTGGAAGAGATGGATTATCTTTGGCTGTTGCACTGCCGGGAGCGGTTAAGACGTATGTATGCCGACACCCGGATGAGCCTGGCCCGGCATTATTTGGAGATACGGTCGTATGCCCAGGCGATAGCCCATTTACAGATTGTGGAAGAAGCTGATCCCTTTGCCGAGGAAGTGCATGCTTTGCTGATGAAGGCTTATGCCGAACAGGGCAGCCGTATGGCAGCGGTCAGACAATATCAGAAGGCGGAGTCAATTTTGAAAAAAGAACTCGGTCTCAGGCCGTCTATGCAGCTATATGGTTTGTATCTAAAGCTGATGAAGTAAAAAATCGCAAAGAGTAAAGCAAAGCGGCCCCCTGGCGACATCAGGAGGCCGTTTTTTGGTGCAGAGCCGTATGATTTAAATCAATTGATAAAACAGCCCGTGCTTTGTACAATGGAAATATATTTTCCCATGTCCGAATTTGTGAAAGCGAAATTGCATATTCCATTCCGGATATTGCCTGACCAGAAAAACCCGATCGCCCGTGACATAGGCGACAAAAGAGATATGATGCTCTTTTTTCATTTCATGGGCTGAGGAAACATACAGTTCATCTTCCATGGGCTCGATGGATAACAGATGCTGTTCCGCTGCTTTGTCCGCGGCCAATGGTTCGATCCTCTTGCCGCAGCAGGAAATATGGGCGTCTCCTGTGGCCGTCAGGAGATTATTGCACTGCGGGCAGACATAAAATTTGAGTTTTTTCATATTTCCTCCGTTTACTTCATTTAATTCAATTTTACCGAGAAGAATTTCTTCAATATTGACGCCGAGAATTTGTGACAGTTCCGGGAGTAATGATACATCCGGACATCCCAGGCCGCGTTCCCATTTGCTGATTGTTTTGTCACTGATGTTCATTAAGTCGGCTATTTGTTTTTGCGTCATCCGCTTTTCTTTGCGCAAATCACAGATTAATTTGCCGATTTTATCGCAGTCCATTGATATCACCTCACAGAATTTAGTTTAAAGGATATGAAAAATAGGATCAATAAACGAACCGTAGAGCATACTATACTATATTAAATAAAATCAAGAAAACTGATTAAATTTATCACTGCGCAATGTTTTAGAGATGTGATAATATTAATTAGGAACTTGCAAAGAAATTAACTGATAGGAAAAGCTGTGAAAAGGAATAGTAGCCGCAACGGGATTTCAGAAAGCTGTTGGCTGATGCGAAACAGTATGAACAATGCGGGGAACTCGCCTTGGAGCTTCTGGCTGAAGGACAGTAGGTCATGACGGAATCCCCCGTTAGCGGGATAGGCATGGGCGTGCCGAAGAGCGTATGGTGATCATGAAATAGAGTGGTACCGCGGGAGCTTGGTCTCTCGTCTCTATAATCCGTTTTTAACGAATTAGGAGACGGGAGCTTTTTTTGTCCGATGGCTTCTAAGCTTCAGAGGGAGTTAAAACTCCCCCTGAAGCCAAGAATCCTGTTTATATCCGCGGCAGCAGAATGGAGGATATGATGAAAAATTTTCAAAAGTATGAACGGGCATATTTTATGCCCCCTGAGGTGACCTACGATTGGGTGAAAAAAGATCACATAGACAAGCCGCCAATCTGGTGCAGCGTTGATTTAAGAGACGGCAATCAGGCCCTCATCGAACCAATGAGCCTGGAGGAAAAGCTGGAGTTTTTTCAGCTGCTGGTGGCCATCGGCTTCAAGGAAATCGAGGTGGGCTTTCCGGCGGCCTCGGATACGGAATTTAACTTTATAAGGGCGTTAATCGAAAGAAGGATGATCCCTGAAGATGTAACTATTCAGGTGTTGACCCAGGCCCGGGAGCACATCATTAAAAAAACCTTTGAAGCTATTAAGGGGGCGCCCCATGCCGTCATTCATCTGTATAATTCCACCTCGGTCGCCCAGCGGGAGCAGGTCTTTAGAAAGAGTAAGGCGGAAATCAGGCAGATTGCGGTGGCCGGCGCGGAATTATTGAAGAAACTGGCCGCGGAGACGACGGGCAATTTCTCCTTTCAGTACAGCCCGGAAAGTTTTCCGGGCACGGAAGTGGATTATGCCCTGGAAATATGTAATGCGGTCCTGGATGTGTGGAAACCGACGCCTGACAACAAAGCAATCATTAATCTGCCGACCACGGTGGAGAATGCCATGCCGCATGTATTTGCCAGTCAGGTGGAATTCATGCACAAGCATTTGAAGTACCGGGAGGCCGTCATTTTGTGTTTGCATCCCCACAATGACCGGGGCTCCGGTGTTTCTGACGCCGAATTGGGCTTGCTCGCAGGCGCCGAGAGAATAGAAGGAACCTTATTCGGCAACGGCGAGAGAACGGGGAATGTGGACATTATCACGCTGGCGATGAACTTGTTTGCCCATGGCGTCGACCCGCAGCTTGACTTTAGCAATATGCCCGAAATATGCCGGCAATATGAAAAATTGACGAGGATGCAGGTGCATGCCCGCCAGCCCTATGCGGGCGAACTTGTATTTACCGCTTTTTCCGGTTCCCATCAGGATGCGATTGCCAAGGGGATGAATTACCGGAAAGAACAGAAAACGGCTATATGGTCGGTGCCCTACCTGCCCATTGATCCGCAGGATGTCGGGCGGGAATATGATTCGGACGTCATCAGAATCAACAGTCAGTCCGGCAAAGGCGGGATTGGTTATATATTAAAGCAACATTATGGCATGACCATTCCCGTGAAGATGAAAGAAGAAGTCGGCTACGCCGTCAAAGAAGTTTCCGACAAGGAACACAAGGAATTATCGCCCCGGCGGGTATACCAAATATTCGAAGATAAATATGTAAATAACACGCCGTATTTTCAAATTGTTGAATGCCGCTTTAAACAGGTTGACGGCATCATGGCCAAAGTCACGCTCTGTCACAACGGGCAGGTTAAAACGATTGTCGGTAATGGAAACGGGCGGCTGGACGCGGTAAGCAATGCGATTCAAGAATATTTTGGCGTGCATTATGAGCTGGCAGTCTATGAAGAGCACGCGCTTTCCCAGGGCTCGTCCTCCAAAGCGGTCTCCTATATTGGCGTTAGCTGCCGCAACCAGCTGGCCTGGGGGGTGGGCATTGACGACGACATTATTAAATCTTCGATTGACGCCCTGGTCGTAGCAGTCAATAAATTAGAGGAAATACAGGGCGAAGGAAAGTGCCGGGAAGAAAGAATCAATGAAATCATGAACTATATCCAGACGAATTATCTGACGGTCACTTTGGAGAAGCTGTCCGAACACATGCATTTGTCCACGCCTTATCTTTCGAAATACATCAAAGAAAAATCCGGCGGGACATTTGGGGAAATCGTAAGGGATATCCGGATGAAAAAAGCCTGCACACTGCTGAAAAGCGGCAGTATGACCGTGGAGAACGTTGCGGAGAGCGTGGGGTATCCCAACGTGGAACATTTCAACAGACTATTCAGGAAGATGTATGGCATGACCCCGGTGCAGTTCCGCAACAAGAAGCAGGTGTAATGATATTGTGAAAAATGGCTTCATTCCTGCACAGTGCAGGGATGAGGCCATTTTGGGCTGCTGTCAGTGCGACGCGACCGGCGCGTCTTTTTTTCGGATCGGATTGCCCGGCATGAACAGGGCGACAATCCCTAAAACAACTAAAGATAACGGCCTTAAGCATCCTTTGACATGATGTGCGCGACGATCGAAGGGGTCAATCCCTATTTCCAAAGGTTTTCCAGCAGATATGTCGAAATGGATAAAAAAAGATACGACGGTGGTTGACATGAACGTGCTGAATACCGATAAGGTTAGCCAATCTCTTCGCCGGAGATATCTCCTTGCGCTGAGCATCATTGCACTGCTCGTTACTTTGAGTCAAGTGCTGATTCAATATACCCTGTCTGATCAGGAAGGCGACTCCCGAGTTGTCAATGTCGCCGGCCGTCAAAGGATGCTTAGTCAACGGATTACAAAATGTGCGCTGTTGGTTGAATCTTCTGTCTCGAATACTGAGCGGGATTTCTACCTTGAAGAACTGCACCAATCGGTCCGGCTTTGGGTACAGTCGCATGCCGGCCTGCAAAAAGGAGATGCCCAGTTGGGTCTCCCTGGAAAAAACAGCCCGCAGGTTACCGCCATGTTTGCCCGGATTGAACCGAATTTTCAAGCCATGCTGCAGGCGGTGGACCGTATCACCGCAGCGGAAACTCCGCCCCCGGTGCGTAAGGAAGCCATTGCGAGTCTCCTTTCTAACCAGGCTGAATTTCTCGGGGGTATGGATGCCATGGTTTTTCAATATGATGAAGAAGCCAAACAAAAGATCGCAATGACCAGGCGCATGGAAGCCGGCATTATGATTGTTACTTTTGTGCTGCTTTTGTTAGAGGTCTTATTCATCTTCCTGCCTGCGGAAAAGCAGTTGAAGAAGACTTTTGAGGAGTACCAACGCAGTGAAGCCGGTCTTAAACGCCTTTTTGATATGAGTCCGACACCTATGATAATGGTGCAATTGGCTAATCTAAAGCTCGTACGGGTTAATCAGGCTGCTGCCAACTTGCTGAAAAGTTCAGATGAAGAGGTGACGCAAAAATACCTGAGCGACTTTCTGGACCCGGGCCAGGTCGAGGATGCCGCCTGGCAACATGTTCTTTCCCGCCAAAGCGTGGCCGGCATTGAGCTGCCCCTGGGATCGGCCATGGTGATGGCCTTTGCCACCCGTACCACCCGCGATGCTAAGCCGCATCTGATCCTCGGTCTCATAGACATCACCGCAAGATACATGCAAAACAAGTATTTGGCGCAACTGGCTTCAACGGACTCCATGACGGGACTGATGAACCGGCGGGCGTTCCTGGAGAATTTGGAATTGGCTCTGAAAAAAGCGGGTGAGAGGAAAATGCAATTTTCTGTGGCCTTTCTGGACTTGGATGGCTTAAAACATGTCAACGATACTCACGGGCATCAGGAGGGTGACTGGTACATTTGTACCACTGCTTCATTAATTCGTACCGCCGTCGGTGAAAGAGACATTGCCGGACGACTGGGCGGAGACGAGTTTGCGATTATCTTCCCCCAATGTCCCCGCAATATGGTTGAGGACATCGTTTCCCGGATTCAGAAGAGGCTGGAAGATTTGGCACTTTCCCTTGATAAGCCATATTTTATCGGTTGTAGCTATGGGGTTGTTTCTGTTGAAGCAGGAGAAATTACGGTTGCGGACAGATTGCTACACAAGGTGGATGAAGCAATGTATCAACAAAAGTATCAGCGTCGACAGGAACAAACACCGAAGGAAAGCTAGTAGTCTGTGGCATCTAAAAGTGCAAAAAAAGGGGATAAAAAATCAGAACCATCCGTTTGACGGGTGGTTCTGATTTTTGGAATGCGCCTTGTCTATAATGCTGTTGTTGCGAATCGAACTCCCATTTCAAAAGCATTTTTACAGTCCTCCGGAAAGTGCTCCGTTCTTCTTTTGTTTTTATCAGCTTCATTAAACGCCGTTACAACATAGCGGGCATAATTGTCGAACTGATAGGTATCGGTGGCAAACAGCGCTTCGGAAGCGCCGAATGTTCGCGCGAAAACAAGCTCGGTCTTTTTGAGAATGCGGTCGTATTCCATTTCTTTCAGTCTGCTTTCATTTACATTCATCGTGTAAATAAAGCCGACCGGGATCTTCCTTTTAAACAGGGAGGAGTAATTTTTATCATATACCAGGTAGGGAAACGCCGTGCGTTCCATGAATGATCTCATCTCACCGGTAACATTGCCAAAATAGATGGGTGAACCAAGGATGACGGCATCTGCGTTTTCAATTTTTTTTAGAACAGGCGTTAAGTCATCCTGATACGCACAGGTACCGTAACTTTTGCCATCTTTAAGCTTACAGGCAAAACAGCTTACGCATCCTTTAAAATTAAGGTCGTAAAGGTGGATGATTTCGGTGGCGGCGCCTTGGGAAGCAGCGCCTTCAAGGGTTTTATGCAGGAGAATGTCGGTATTCCAATTCTTTCTGGGGCTTCCGTTAACCGCTAAAACATACATAAGGCTAAAACCTCCGTAGCAAATTTTTCTTGCTTGTTTTCTTCAAATTATATATGATTCTATTGAAATAAAAAGTATGCACTTTTTTGATAGATACTATACAAAAGGAGAGTAAGAATGGCAAAGTGGCCCGTAAATGAATGCGAATGCCCCATGATCTATACCCTGTCCATACTCGGGGGCAAATGGAAATGGCTCATACTCTACAAGCTTTCGGAAAGCGAAGTGTTGAGATACGGCGAGCTAAGGAAAAATTTGCCCCCCATTACCCACAAAATGTTAAGCCAGCAGCTTAAAGAACTGGAAGCTGAATGCTTGATTCATCGCGAAGAATATCACCAGATTCCCCCGAAAGTGGAATACTCGTTAACCGCGAAAGGGAAAACACTCATGCCGGTAATGGAACTCATGTCGCAGTGGGGAAAGGAAAACAGATCATCCCGACAATAGAGCGTTTATATTGAAAAAAGCAGGTCAAAGCCTGCTTTTTTCAATATAAACCTTAGCGCATAAAATTCGGCAGGCCCTGCATGTCCATTTTTTTGAACCCGGGCGGAATCTCGAAGAGGGCGGAGGCTGGCGCGGCAAGGCTGATTTTGCGGAATTCACGCCACCAGCTATTGTCCAGGGCCGCCGATTTTACTTCCATCAGCAGGCCGGGATCGGCGGACATCCAAATATAATGGGAGGGCTGGTTACGGTAATTCACCCGGTATTTATCGGCACGGTAAGTGTTGACCAACTCATTGAGAATCCATACCCTTTCGGTTTCATCCGTGGCCGGCTCGGCGGTGGCAACCTGGCTCTGCTGGTATTTAGGCGTGGAAGGGTTAAACGGATACTCCATGTACATGCCGTCCTCAAGCATCAGCATCCACATCAGTTTCTTGTCCATTCGCAAAATGGTTGCCATGCTGTCCTGTTCCGTCCGCATCTTATTATCGGTCATCCAGAACTTTGCGGTCGTGGTCTCACCGGCATCATAACTAACGATCTCCGCGGAGAAACTCATGGCGGCGGCCGCCCCCGTGAGCGCGAGCAGACAGATCACCAAAGTCGCGAGCCCCATTAAAATCTTAACTTTTTTGCGCATTATAAGCCCTCCTTTAAATTTTTCTGCACCAGATATTTACCAACGCAATCTTAAATGAAATTTTACTTGATTATCCTGCAGCCTGTAATTCACAGTATAATTTTACCACTGGGGATGGCCCTTTGCCAACCAATTGATGATCTTGAACGACCGCATGCATAAAAAAAAGACGCCCGCAACGCAAGCGCCTCTCCCGGTTTTTTTAATTACAGCACGACGGTGGCGATTAAACCGCTGAGCACACCGACAACCGCCACAGCGGCCAACACAAACAGGAGCACCTTTGTCGAAAATGCCCGTTTAATAATCAAAATAGACGGCAGGCTTACGGCGGGCAAGGTCATAAGCAAGGTCGCAGCGGGCCCGACCCCAAGCCCGAAGGACATCAGTGTTTGGATGACGGGAATTTCCGCCGCCGTGGGAACCACGAAGAGGGTTCCGGTGATGGCCAGTCCGAGGATCACGAGGATACTGTTATTCCATTCCGGGCCGACGGCGGGAAAGAGCCAGGCACGAAGGGCGCCCAACAGGAAGACGATGATCAGATAGGCGGGGATGGTATCGATAATTAATCTTCCCAGCGCCCGCATCCAGTTGACAAACAGTGAGTTATGCGCAAGCGGCGCGGTATTATCCTCCAGCAGCGAAGCCGGTACGGTATCCGTTTTATCAATACGGTTGGCCAAAGTGGCGATGCCAAAAACCATAATGGTCCCGGCGACAATTCTCAGGAGCGCAAATTTCCACGATAGAACAAACCCCATAAAAATGATGGTGGCAGGATTCAACACCGGATTTCCCAAAAAGAAAGCCAAGGCGGCGCCAACTGAGGCGGAACGGGCACGCAAACCCACGGTGACGGGTGCGGCACAGCAGGAACACATCATGCCTGGCAGGGAGGCGGCGCCGGCGGCGGCCGTACTACGGAAGTTTTCACCGCCCAAAAAACGCGTTACCCAGTTTCGTGGGATAAGCACCTGTACCAACGAGCCTAAAAGCAAACCTAAAATTACGGCTTTCCAGACTGCTGTAAAATAGCTGACAGCGTAGTTGAGCGCGGCATCCCAGGAAGGCAGAGGGGCGGCAGCCAGCTTGCCCGTAATAATGGAAGAGCCAATGGAATGCGTGGCTGCGGCTACAAATACCCGGTCATAGTAGGGACTCCACTTTACGTAAAACAAACCAACAATTGCCACCAGAAAAAACAGGCCCGGCAGGAAAAAGGTGCTTAGACCTGGCGCAAGGGCCCCATTTGATGTGAGCTTTGCTTGATTTTTGTCGTCCATAATCTGCTCCTTTAAATTTAATTATAGAGTATTTCTATGGAAGGTATTAAATTCCTTGTGGATAAAAGGGGTTTCGGAAAAATAATTTGCCTGCTGTTGGGCCCGAAGGGCTGTTTAAGGAGAATTTACCCAACTGATGGCAAAAGTAAGTTTCCGGTCAAGGAAGGTTTTGGCAGGGTCTGGCAATGTATGGACTTGGCTTGAAATCACTCTCCGCGTTTGGTATACTCAAGGTGTGTAGCAAGACATAACTTGGCAGGAAAGGAACAGGTATTTACGAACATGCGCTAATCATTCTTTTTAGTAATTTACAGAGATCACAAAAAAGCCCGGCGACAGTCGGCTGCGGTTTTGTGTTGCTCTGGCGATTCTAAGGGGAATGACTAATAGACGTGTGTTTTTTTTCGTCCAACGGATAGCATGCCTGGTATCCGCCGGGCATAAGCGCAAATAACGGCTCGCGCGACGAGTTCGCGGTAGGCCCCATGGACGGGACCGGCAAGCCGGGTTGCTGATATTCACTGTCTAACGGCATGTCCCCCGATAAAAAGGAGGGCTTTTTTTGTTGGTATCGTTGAAAAATGTGGTTAAGTATGTGCAGGACCGCTGCTTGTTCAAGATTGAGAGTCTCCGGGTATGCGAAGGTGATAGAATCGGCATCGTGGGACGAAATGGGGCCGGTAAGTCCACCTTGTTAGGGATGCTGGCCGGGACGATTCAACCCGACGCGGGGGATGTTAGGCGATGCCGCCCCTGCTCATATATCGCCCAGTTTGATGCCGTTAACCGGGCAGCCCAAGCGGGTAGCGTGGCGGGGAAGCACTTTGCCGCCAAGGAAGAATATCATGAATTTATGAGCGGCGGCGAAAAAATCCGTTACCGGCTGGCCGCCGCGTTTAGCGAGGAAAGCCCTTTATTGCTGGCCGATGAGCCAACAGCCAGTTTGGATGTGAGCGGTGTCGTGCAGTTGCAGGCACAGCTCCAAAATTACCGGGGGGCCTTTGTACTGGTATCCCATGATCGTCAGTTGCTGGACGAGGTGTGCAATGTAATCTGGGAAATCAACGCAGGACGGTTGCAGGTGTATCCGGGGAACTACAGCAATTTTCTCACCCAGCGGGAAATCGAAGAAAAACAGCGGGCACGGGAATACGAAAAGTATATCAGCGCGAAGAAACAGCTGGAGCTGGCGGTGATTGACCGGCAAGCCCGCAGCGCTTCGACACGAAAGACACCCAAGCGGATGGGGAACTCTGAAGCCCGCCTGCATAAAATGGGAAACCAGAAAGCCAAGGCCAATTTGGATAAGGCCGTGCAAGGGCTGGAATCGCGGTTAGCCCAATTGGCGGTAAAGGAAAAGCCGAAGGCCGTTCCCACCGTCGATTTTAATCTCGGTAAGGCGGAGGGGTTATATAGCAAAGCGGTAATCCGGGGCGAAGGGATCAACAAAAGTTTCGGGCGGCACATGCTCTTTAATAACGTCGACTTTACCATCCTGAGAGGACACAAGGTGGCCCTGTTGGGGGACAACGGTTGTGGCAAGACCACCTTTTTAAAGATGATCCTGGGCAGGGAAGACGGGATTTTCGTGTCCCCCGCCGCCAGGATCGGTTATTTTGCGCAGGGGATGGATGACCTGAAGCATGACCGGTCCATCCTGCACAATATCATGGCCGTCAGTGTGCATGAGGAAGGCTTCGTCCGGCAATTGCTTGCCCGGCTGCTGTTTCGCCGCGACGATGTCCATAAACCGGTGGGTGTGCTTAGCGGCGGCGAACGGGGGCGCGTGGCGCTGGCCAAAATCATGGTGAGTGAGGCCAACGTTTTATTACTTGATGAGCCGACAAATTTTTTGGACCTACCTTCCCTGGAAGCGCTGGAGCATGTGCTGGCTGAGTATAACGGGACCATCCTTTTTGCTTCCCATGATCGTCGGTTTATGAACAAGCTTGCGACTCAGCTCATGGTTTTCACCCGGGCGGGAATAGAGACTTTCACGGGAAATTGTGAGCAGTATTTGCAAGCCGGCCAAGGGGAAGAAGCCCCAAAAAACAAGCTGCCCCAGGAAGAGCAGCTTTTGCGGGAATACCGGTTATCCGAGGTGCTTAGCAGGATCTCCACTGCCAGGGACAAAGACGAGCTTGCCCGTTTGGACACAGAATACCGCAGGCTGCTTACGCAAGGGAAGTAGTGAGTGTATTCTGTGAGGGCAGTTTGGTGGCTTTTAAAAAGGAGAGTAATATTTGATGGAAAATAACACATGGCTCAACCAATACACGGTCATTGATGAAAACGGTGCCATGAAGATTTACCGGATTTGGTTTCATGACTACTCGTTGCCGTCCATCACTAAGGTACTTGAGGATCACGGTTTTGAATTTTATAAGATGGTATAATTGAAAGTGTATCATAAATGGAGACTTGATTCAGGTGGGGTTTTAACCCCATCTGAATCCTAGTCGGAATTGTCCAGGGACTTAGCCGCTCTTAACTCCCGCTTGCAGAAGCGGGGGTTTTAGAGCGGGTTAGTCATCGGACA
>DHRG01000023.1:0-26950 GCA_002408285.1 Peptococcaceae bacterium UBA5318
TATATTTCAAAATTTGAGATAGGTGGAAACCGGAATGGGACGTCTGGGCTTTAGACCGGACCAGGTCGTGGAAATTGCGCAAGAGGTCCAAAAAACGGAGGGCTTGGTCCTGGAGGGCGTATATACTCATCTTGCCACAGCTATGTGGAAAGACAAAAGCTACGTTTTGCGGCAGTGGGCGCTTTACCAGGCGGCTTTAAAACATTTGGCGGACGCCGGAATCACAGGCTTCATCCGGCACATAGCCAATAGCGCCGCTTACTGCCATCATCCCCAACTGCAACTGGATATGGTGAGGATCGGGACCCTTTTGTACGGGCAACACCCTGCGCCCTGGCTGGAAGGCTCTATCGCTTTGCAAGACCCTTGGTCTTTCAAGGCCAGAGTCGCTTATCTGCGGGAACTGCCCGCCGGACATACGGTAGGCTATGGCAGGACTTATAAGACGGTCCGCCCGTCGAAAATCGCGGTCCTGCCTGTTGGCCTTGCCGACGGGTTTCAGATGGGGCCTGTACTAAAACCTGCCGGCTTTTGGGAAATGGTCAAGGACATGATAAAAGTATTTTTACAGTATTTGGGTCACCCGCGGGTCTGTCCGTCGGTTTGCTTTGCGCAGGGCAAAGGGAAAGTTGTCGGGAAAATTGGAATGCAGTTAACCATGGTGGATGTGACAGATCTAACAGGCGTTGAGATCGGAACTACCATGGACGTTCCGGTCCGGCGGATATCGGTAAACTCCGCCGTTCCCCGCTTATACATAGAATATCACAAACCCAAAAGTGTCAGAACAGGGACTTATCATGTGCGGGTCATTAGTGATCTTGAAGTACCGGATAAAAACATTCTTAGCGAAGAAAAAGCAGGAAATATCAGGTAAATGACGTATATATACCTAAGATCTAAATCAATGGTTAGTGCTGGGGGGATATCTGGTGGCTAAGGGAGGTAAAGTTTTGGTTGTCGACGACCAGGAGGGGATTAGGATCCTGCTGGCCGAAACTTGTTCGTTGCTGGGGTATGAGGTAACAACCGTAGCCTCGGGTCTGGAAGCTTTAAAAATGATGGAGCAGGATCATTATCAGGTCGCTTTTATTGATATGAAGATGCCGGGCATGAATGGCCTGGAAACTTTGGAAAAAGCCCTTTCTCTCAATCCGCAAATTAAAGGGATCGTTATGACCGGGTATGGTGAAACGTTTTTTTTAGAGGTCCTGGAGCGGGGGGCTTATAGTATCGTTCAAAAACCTTTTGATTTAGACGAGATAAAAGGACTCCTGGAAAGCGCTCTGACAGACGGATGTAACACGCTTAATGATAAACTTGGTTAAGGCCAAGTTTCTTTTTTTAAGATGCAGGATTTTTTTTATATATGAAGAAATATTCACTTAAGGATGAGGGATAGGAGGCAACAAAATGTTAATTTCTTCCCAAACGACCTTATCATTACGGTGCCCAAATTGTGGAGGATTGGGTTTTTATGCGCTTTCCCGCTTTTGTTTAGGCATAGGCGGGAGCGTGGAAATGCATTGTGAATGCGGAAAATCTCTTATAACGGTCTATCACAAAAGAAAAAAGTATTATTGCCTGCAGGTCGAATGTATGATGTGCGACACTAAGCACGTTATTAATTATACAGGTTCGGAACTATGGAATAATAATGTGATGAACATCGTGTGTGAAAATTCCGGTGTTGAGATAGGGTTTGCCGGTACTCGGGACGCAGTTGTGCAAAGCATTAGAAGAATTGACCGTTCCATCGGAGAAGTTATTGATAATAGGGGGTATGACAAGTTTTTTTTGAACCCTGAAGTCATGTATCAGGTTTTAGATTTTCTGGGCGGCCTGTCAGAGGAAGGACTCACGTCCTGCACCTGTGGCGGGGAGCAGTTGGAAATGGCGGTTTATCCTGACCGAGTCGAGCTTTATTGTAACAACTGCGACGCCGTGGGCGTTATATTTGCCGAAACCGTCAAAGACCTGCAATGGATCCACAGCATGGAGAAGGTACAGTTGGAAACACATGTTTATCACTGTTTGGACGACAAGCGGCTGCGAAAAAAGCCATCCCGCTAAGAAATAAAGAAGAAGGAGTAAGGTTAGGTGTTTTTGCTTACAATAAAGGCAGATGCTAAAGCCTTTTTTCTTTTCCCCGATATGGCATAAGAGGAAAAATATATCATACATTTTTATCAAAATTGAAGGAGGTTTTATCAATGCCACTTGTTACCGGAAAGGAACTTCTCACTAAAGCTGATAAAGGAGGTTATGCTGTCGGGGCCTTCAACTGTAACAACATGGAGATTATCCAGGCCATAGTAGCGGCTGCGGAGGCGGAAGAAGCTCCGGTCATCATCCAGGCCAGTCAGGGAGCTATCAAGTATGCCGGTCTTGACTATATCGTGGGTTTGGTCAAAACAGCGGCCCAAAAAAGCAAAGCCCCCATCGCTTTACACCTGGATCACGGCACAAGTTTTAATCAGGTTGTCCAGTGTATTAGATCGGGTTTTACATCCGTAATGATTGATGGTTCCAAATTGCCATTAGAAGAAAATATTGCTCTGACTAAGAAAGTTGTTGAAATGGCGCAGGCTGTCGGCGTATCCACCGAGGCGGAGATCGGGAAAATCGGCGGAACAGAAGATGACATTTCGGTAACGGACAAAGAGGCTATGCTCTCGGATCCGGAAGAGGCCGGAATATTTGTCCGGGAAACGGGAGTCGATTCTATAGCGATCGCTATCGGTACGGCTCACGGCCAGTATAAATTCGAGCCCCAATTGGACTTTGAAAGATTAGCTAAGATCCGCAGCCTTATCAATATTCCGATTGTGATGCATGGTTCTTCGGGAGTATCCGACCAAGATGTGCAAAAAGCCATTTCCCTTGGGGTCAGCAAAGTGAACATTGATACCAATATCCGGGAGGCTTTTGTCAAGGGAGTACGGGAAGTTGTTATGAATAATCCGAAAGAAATCGACCCACGTAAGATTTTGGGTCCGGCCAGGGAAGCTATGACAGCGATTGTGAGAGAAAAAATCCGTATATTTGGCTCCAGCCAAAAAGCATAATCACTCAATAGTTACTGGTATGGAGGTGGGGAACAGAATGCGAATATATTTGGATTCCGCGAAAATAGAAGAGATTAAAGAGGCTGTTTCGTTGGGGGTCATCTGCGGCGTGACCACCAACCCGTCCCTTGTAGCCAAGGAGGGAAAGGATTTTCCAGCTTTGGTCAAGGAGATTGCCGGTATTGTAAAAGGTCCTGTCAGCGCAGAGGTTATTTCCACCGATACGGCCGGGATGCTGGAAGAGGCGCTGCGTTTAGCGGCGCTGGATGAGCATATTGTCATCAAAATCCCTATGACAGCCGAAGGACTAAAGGCCGTACACAATTTACACCGGCAGGGCATCAAAACGAATATGACGCTGGTTTATTCCGTAAACCAGGCTATCCTGGCCGTACGGGCCGGGGCCTCTTACGTCAGTCCGTTTTTAGGACGGCTCGATGACATTGGTTATGATGGCATGTCTTTGGTTAAGGACATTGTGACGGTTTTTGACATATACCATTATAATACTCAGATTATCGCGGCCAGTATCCGCCATCCTTTGCATTCGGTGCTGGCGGCTAAAGCGGGAGCCCATATCGCTACTGTCCCCTATAAAGTGCTGCTGCAGATGATTGAGCATCCCATGACGAAAATAGGGATAGATAAATTCCTGACCGACTGGGAAAAAGCGTCACAGAGATGAAAGGGACCGGCCGATCAGGCCGGTCGATTTTCTTTAGTCTATCAGAAAATATAACTTCTTTCTGATAGATCTAAGTGCAACTAAGGCTTCTGCCAGCGCCAGAGGCTTGGCGCAAGCCAAGTTTTCTTTACACTATCGGAAAGTATAAGTTTTTAAAAGGTTGATAGTATAAGTGCAACTAAGGCTCCGCCATCGCCAGAGGCTTGGCGCAGCCAAGTTTTCTTTAGAAGAAATAAAAGGAGGAGCAAAGAAGTGACGGAGAGAGTTTATTCCATTATGGAGCGTGAATTGGCTATGGAGTTTGCCCGCGTCACGGAAGCTGCCGCTGTGACCTCAGCCCGCTGGTGGGGCCGGGGTGATAAGATCGCGGCGGATGACGCGGCGACCAGCGCAATGCGGGCTATGTTTGATACAGTAAATGTGGATGGGACTGTCGTCATTGGCGAAGGCGAGATGGATGAAGCTCCTATGCTGTATATTGGAGAAAAAGTAGGGAGAGGGAAACATGTACAAGTGGATATTGCCGTTGATCCGTTGGAAGGGACTAATCTGGTGGCTAAAGGGCTGACAGGAGCTATCACTGTTTTGGCTGTGGCGCCCCGCGGTTGTCTGCTCCATGCTCCCGATATGTATATGGAAAAAATCGCCGTGGGTCCTGAGGCTGTGGGAAAGGTCAGCCTGGACGCCAGTGTGGCTGATAATGTGCGGGCGGTAGCCAAGAGCCTGTGTAAAGGGATACAGGATGTAACGGTTGTGGTGCTTGAACGCCCCCGCCATAAGGCTATCATTGAGGAACTGCGTTTTCTGGGGACCCGGATCAAGCTGATTTCTGACGGTGATGTTTCTCCGGCTGTAGCTACGGCTATTCCGGGCTCCGGCGTTGATATGGTTCTAGGAGTGGGGGGGGCTCCGGAGGGAGTGTTGGCAGCCGCCGCTCTGCGCTGTCTTGGCGGGGAGTTTCAGGGAAGACTTTGGCCGGAAGATGAAGAAGATTTGGAACGCGCCAGGAAACTGGGAGTTCACGATATTAAAAAGATTCTTTTGCTGGACGACCTGGTAAAAGGAGAAGATGTGATATTTGCCGCTACCGGCGTAACAGACGGGGATTTCCTAAAAGGTGTCCGGTATTATGGGAACAGTGCGACAACCCATACTATTGTGACCCGCGGCGCTACCGGAACGGTGCGTTTTATTGAAGCTCAACACAGCATGGATAAGAAAGCCCAGTATGTAAGGTTTTAAATTCCCCGCTGTAAGTATGTAGATTTTCCGCCCCCTTGCATCATCACCAACTCTGTGCTATAATCATTCAGCATATATGATTGTTTATTCGTTGAGGGTATTTGAAAGAAGGTGAGATCGTGAAAGAAGGTATCCATCCGAAAGTATATACTACCACTGTGACTTGTGCATGTGGCGAGAGTTTTGAAACAATGTCCACAAAACAAAACCTCAAAGTTGAACTTTGCTCTAAGTGCCACCCTTATTATACCGGAAAACAGCGTCTGATCTTTACAACGGGCCGGGTAGAGAAATTTAAGAATAAGTACGGTCTTGAATAAAGAAAAAGTAGCAGAGCCCTAAAGCTCTGCTATACTTATAGAGAGCCTGGGGGTTAGCTTAAGAGGGGAGGGTGTTTTATGTCCCGTTACCCGTATGGAGGGCAGGCGGTCATTGAAGGAGTCATGATGCGCGGCCGTAAGAATCTGGCTGTTGCGGTAAGAAGAAAGCCGGAGGAAATTGTAGTGGATATACAAGCGGTCAGTTCAATTACGGAGCGCTTTCCTTTGCTCAAATGGCCGTTTATCAGAGGTACTGTCGTATTGATTGAGTCTTTGATCGTCGGGATCAAAGCTCTGACTTATTCTGCAAACCAGGTTGTGGAAGGAGAAGAAACCGGCGAAACGATTGGTTCCTGGGAAATGTTTTTCTCTGTTGCCCTGGCTTTTGTACTGGGGATCGGGCTTTTTTTCCTGCTGCCGGTCGGCCTCGCCCACCTGATGGGTGATATTGTAACGGGCTATACCTGGCAAAATATCCTGGAAGGCGTCATCCGTATCCTGATTTTTTTAGCTTATGTGTGGGGCATTTCCTTAATGAAGGATATTCAACGTGTTTTTCAATACCACGGGGCGGAACATAAAGTCATTCATACCCTGGAAGCCAATGAGGAATTGACTGTGGAAAACGCCAGAAAATATAAAACCTTGCACCCGCGCTGCGGCACCAATTTTCTCTTGATCGTCATGGTAATCAGCATTCTTGTCTTTTCGCTTCTGGGAGATACAAATCTGCTGTGGCGCTTTGTATCCAGGGTGGTACTATTACCTGTGGTAGCCGGAGTTTCTTACGAACTCTTGAAGGTCGCGGGTAAGTACTATAAACACCCGCTGGTCCAATTTTTCAGCGCTCCCGGTATGTGGCTGCAGAAACTGACTACCCGTGAGCCTGATGACAGCCAGTTGGAGGTAGCCATCACCTCGTTAAACAGTGTGCTGGCCCTGGAAGAAGCGGCTAACTGACAATAATCAACTAAAAAATATAGAGGTGTACGAAAAATGCTGGAAAAACTTGAACAGCTTGAGCAGCATTATGAAGAACTGAGTAAGGCGATCAGCGACCCCGAAGCGATAAAAGACCAGAGCCAATGGCGTAAAAATACCAAAGCCCATGCCGATTTGGAAGAAGTTGTGACGATTTTCAGGGAATATAAAGATGTCAGGAATAAAATAAAAGAAAACAAGGAACTATTGGAAGATAAACTTGACGCGGATTTTCGCGAATTGGTGGAAGCGGACCTGGAGGATTTGCACCAAAAACTGGACCAGTTGGATAAGCGGCTAAAAATCCTTTTGCTTCCTAAGGACCCGAATGATGATAAGAACGTTATTATGGAAATCCGTGGCGGCACCGGCGGCGACGAGGCCGCCCTCTTTGCAGCCGACCTTTTTAAGATGTATACCCGTTATGCGGAAAGACAAGGCTGGAAAGCAGAGATCCTTTCGTCCAATTACACCGATATCGGCGGCTATAAAGAAGTTATTTTAATGATCGAGGGAAAAAGCGCTTACAGCCATTTGAAATTTGAAAGCGGGGTACACCGTGTCCAGCGGATTCCCGTTACCGAGTCAGGCGGGCGGATCCATACTTCGGCGGCTACTGTAGCCGTATTGCCCGAAGCTGAGGAAGTCGATATCGCGATCAATCCCAATGACATCCGGATCGATATCTTTTGTTCCAGCGGACCGGGCGGGCAATCGGTGAACACGACCCAATCGGCGATCAGGGTCACTCATTTGCCTACGGGTTTGGTCGTGTCCTGTCAGGATGAAAAATCACAACATAAGAATAAGGATAAGGCCCTCAAGGTACTACGGGCCCGTTTACTGGAAAAGGCGCAAGAGGAACAAGCCGGGGAAACGGCTTCCGTCCGGAAAACCATGGTAGGCACGGGGGACCGCAGCGAACGGATCCGCACGTATAATTTTCCGCAAGGCCGGATAACCGACCATCGGATCGGCCTGACGTCTTACCGTCTGGAAGACGTATTGCAGGGCGCTCTGGATGAATTTATCGAAGCCCTTACTACGACGGATCAGGCGGAGAAATTAAAAAAGGTGGAATAGCTATGCATGTACTCAGGCCGCAAACCGGAAGGGACGCTCTCCGGTGGGCGGCTTCCTTTTTAAACAAACAGGGCTTCGGCTTGGAAACCGCCCGCAGGGAGTGTGCGCTTCTTTTAACTAAAGCCACCGGACAGACACGCCTCCATAATATGCTCAGCCTGGATCAGCCTTTGCCGCAACAGGAATGGGAGTATTTTATCTCCTTTATTGCCAGGAGAGCCGGGTGGGAACCCCTTCAGTATATCTTGGGCGAGCAGGAATTCATGTCCCTTGTTTTTACCGTTTCTCCTGCTGTGCTCATTCCCCGCTGGGAAACGGAAACCCTGGTGGAGGAAGCTCTGAGGCTGCTGGCAGACATTAAAAACCCCCGGGTCCTCGATCTGGGAACGGGGAGCGGCGCTATTGCCGTCAGTCTGGCTCATTATGCGCCCGCCGCTGAAATTACCGCAGTGGATATATCGCCGGAAGCCTTGATAATTGCTCTGAAAAACGCTGCGGACCTCAGAGTGGATCAGCGGATCAAGTTTTTAACAGGCGATCTGTTTTCCCCTTTGCCCCTCCGGCAGCGTTATCATCTTATTGTGTCCAATCCTCCGTATATTGGCGAACGTGAATTTACTGAACTTCCCCCCGATGTTCAAAAAGAACCGAGGTTAGCCCTGGCGGGAGGAAGGGACGGCCTGGACTTTTACCGCCGGATTGCCGCGCAGGCCGGCTCATACCTGGAGCCGGGAGGCCGTTTGCTGCTGGAAATCGGCTGGCGGCAGGCTTCTGCTGTCCGGGCCTTCCTGGCGGGGCAGAACTTCAAAAATATACGGATAATGGCGGATCTGGCGGGGCGGGATCGGGTCTTGAGCGGGGAAAAGTGTGATATACTATCTATAACTCATAAGGGAAAGGTCTGAGAGGATTGAAAACGACCCTCTGGAGGGTGGATGCGGAAAACCCCGCCGCTGATATCATCGGTTCCGCCGCCCGTATCATAACGGAAGGTGATTTGGTGGCCTTTCCGACGGAAACAGTATATGGTTTGGGCGCCAACGGACTTGACGCAAACGCGGTCCAAAAAATCTTTCTGGCTAAGGGCCGGCCTGCCGACAACCCGTTGATTTTACATATTGCCTCCTCTGCAGAATTATTCCCGCTTGTTCGCGCCGTTCCGCCTCAAGCCCTGAGCCTCATGAAACACTTTTGGCCCGGACCGCTCACCCTGGTTTTGCCCAGCAGCGGGCTTGTCCCCGCGGAAGTTACGGCTGGTTTAACTACGGTGGCTGTACGGATGCCGCAGCATCCGGTGGCTTTAGCCCTAATCAAAAAGGCCGGGGTCCCTATTGCCGCGCCCAGCGCCAATCGTTCCGGTTATCCCAGCCCTACGACAGCCCAGCATGTTTGGGATGATCTGGCGGGGAGGATCAGCGCCATTTTAGACGGCGGGCCTACCGGAGTAGGATTGGAGTCTACGGTCCTTGATTTGACCGGGGAAATCCCCATGATCCTTCGTCCGGGCGGGGTTACTTACGAGGAATTGGTTCAATTGCTTGGACAAGTAAAAGCAGACCCGGGACTAACAGACGCTCTTATTAAGCCTAAAGCGCCCGGCATGAAATATACTCATTACTCGCCCCAGGCGCAAGTTATTTTGGTAAAAGGAACGGCTGAAAGTCTAACGCGGCAAATTGCCGAATTATGTAAAGACTATCACCAACAGGGGCTGAAAGTAGGATTGTTGTTAACTAAAGAAACCTGGCGGATGTTGGGACCAATTTCTGCGGCCTATCAGAAAAACTTGGGCAGCAGAAAGCAATTGCAGGAGATCGCCCGCGTCATTTATAGCGAACTTCGTGCCTGCGACATCGCTGGAGTCGATATTATTCTTACAGAAACATATCAGGAAAAAGGTCTTGGCGCGGCGCTGATGAATAGGCTTCTAAAAGCTGCCGGTCATAAAATCATACGTTCATAAGATATGTTGGGGAGGGACTATGAATTATCCAATGGTTCTCCTGGTTTCAGTTGCTTTGGGTGTTGACGCTTTTTCTGTGGCTGTTAGTATCGGGTTATCCGGGATCCGCCCCAGGGAGATGCTGCTGGTTTCCGGGACAGTTACATTATTTCATATCTTCATGCCTCTGATCGGGCTTTCTCTAGGGTTATACCTAGGTAAAATTGCCGGGCCCATGGCCGGAATCATAGGGGGTTTGATCCTGATTGCCATTGGCCTGTCAGCCATCTGGAAAAATCTTCGGGAACTGCTGGCGGCTTGTACCGGGAAGGTATCAGGCGGTCCGGACGGGATGATCCTGGATATCCGCCAACCCCTTAGTTTACTCTTGATCGCAGCAGGCGTGAGCCTGGACGCTCTGACAGTCGGTTTTGGGCTGGGGGCCTTACAGGTTGATCTGCTGTTGACGGTATTTACCATGGGTCTTGTAGCCGGGGTGATGACCGGGCTGGGCCTGTTATTTGGGAAAAAACTAAGCTATGCCTTTGGAGAAAGAGCGGAGATCGTGGGGGGCTTGATCCTGGTTATCATTGGGATTCAATTTCTAAGATAAGCGAAACAGAGAGGGATGCCGAAATGCTGCAGGCTAAAACAGTGTTGTTTGTGTGTACCGGGAATACATGCCGTAGTTTTATGGCTGAAACCATTGGCAGACATTACTTAAAACGGTGGGGACGGGAAAAATATCTTCTGATCCGTTCGGCGGGGACGGATACGCAAGCGGGCCGGCCTGCCTCCTGTTTCGCCCGGATGGTTATGAAAAAACTCGGAATGGAG
Organism: Peptococcaceae bacterium UBA5318; assembly: GCA_002408285.1. Lineage (GTDB taxonomy): Bacteria > Bacillota > Peptococcia > DRI-13 > UBA5318 > UBA5318. The sequence goes on from DHRG01000023.1 coordinate 10,159, forward strand.
CTGTTTGAACATCAGACAACGTGTCTTTCACCTCAATTAGCGGAGGAAGCGGATCTCATTCTATGCATGACACAGGGCCATTTGGCAAGGGTCAGACAATATATCCCCGCCGGCTGTGACAGGATATATTCTCTGAAAGGGTATGCCTTGGGTCTTAATGAATCAACAGCGGGGCAAACGTTGGACATCCCGGACCCTTTTGGCTTATCCGAGGAATCTTACCGCCTTTGCGCCAGAGAATTAGAGAATTATGTTCCCTCCGCTTTGGAAAGATTTATGGAAAAACTTAATCTGTTTTGAAAGAAGGAAATCCGGAGATATAAGTCGAAATAACTTATTTTGTAGTTTCACAAGGGAGTGTTAGCATGAAGATTGCAGTGGGTTCAGATCACGGCGGCTTCAACCTCAAAGAAGAAGTTAAGAAATGGCTTCAGGAAAAGGGACATAAGGTCGAAGACCTGGGGACCTTCAGTCTGGATTCCGTCGACTACCCCGACGTTGCTGTCGCCGTGAGCAAAAAAGTGGCGGCAGGCCTTGCGGACAAAGGGATCCTGGTTTGTGGGACGGGAATTGGAGTAAGTATTGCCGCCAATAAGATTCCGGGGATCAGGGCTGCGCTTTGTCATGATACTTTTTCCGCCCGGGCGGCCAGGGAACATAATGACGCTAATGTCTTGGCCCTGGGAGAAAGAGTGATCGGCCGGGGCCTGGCCATGGACATTGTGGAAACGTGGCTGGGCAGCCGGTTTGCCGGCGGAAGACATCAACGGCGGATTGATAAAATAACGGCTTTAGAAATAACAGCTTTAGATAGTAAGGAGTGATCCCGCGATGATAGATTACGCAAGTGTCGCCGCGAACGCCAAAAAGGCCCTGGAAGAATTGCTCCAAGCAGCCCAAATGCGGGAGCGGCAAATTTTGGTCGTTGGCTGCAGCACTAGTGAAGTAGGGGGTCAAAAAATCGGCAGCCACTCCAGTTTGGATACTGCTAAAGCTATAATGGAAGGATTGTATCCCCTGGTCCTGGAAAACCGTCTTTTTTTGGCTGTGCAATGCTGCGAACACTTGAACCGGGCTTTAGTCATTGAGGAAGATTGTATGGTTCAATATGGACTGGAGCAAGTGAGCGTTTATCCTTTCCCTGGCGCGGGCGGGAGTCTGGGCCATCTGGCCATGAAGACGCTAAAAAATCCGGTGGTGGTAGAAAAGATCCAGGCTCATGCCGGAATGGACATAGGAGATACCTTTATCGGCATGCATCTTAAACCGGTGGCAGTACCGGTACGAAGCACTATTAGGTCAATTGGACAGGCTCATTTGACCATGGCTAGAAGCAGACCTAAGCTGATTGGCGGAGAAAGAGCGCGTTATCAATGTATTTAGGAGGGATAGAAAATGGATTATATTGAAAAGTATGTCTTGCCCGTAGATCCGGAGCTTGCCCGGTACATAGCCGGAGAGGAACGCCGGCAACTGGATAAAATCGAGCTGATCGCCTCGGAGAATTTTGTCAGCCGTGCCGTTATGGCGGCGGTAGGCTCTGTTTTGACCAATAAATATGCGGAAGGTTATCCGGGCAAACGTTATTATGGCGGCTGTGAGTGGGTCGACAAGGTTGAGGACTTGGCTATAAACAGAGTAAAAGCCATCTTTGGGGCTGAGCATGTCAACGTACAGCCCCATTCCGGCGCTCAGGCCAATACAGCCGTTTATTTTGCCATGCTCGATCCGGGCGACACGATTTTAGGGATGAACCTCAGCCACGGCGGGCATCTCACCCATGGCAGCCCGGTCAACATTTCCGGAAAATATTTCAAAATTGTCGCCTATGGAGTAGACCCTGAAACTGAAACCATCAATTACGAAGAGGTTGCCCGCCTGGCGCGGGAAACCAAACCTAAAATGATCGTCGCGGGAGCCAGCGCCTACCCCCGGATCATTGATTTTCCGCGCTTTGCCGCCATCGCCCGGGAAGTAGGAGCCCTGTTGATGGTCGATATGGCCCATATCGCCGGGCTGGTTGCCGTGGGCTATCATCCCAGTCCCGTTCCTTGTGCGGATTTTGTGACGACAACGACGCATAAAACTTTGCGGGGGCCGCGGGGGGGCATGATCTTATGCAAAGCCCAGTATGGCAAGGCTATTGATAAGGCGATCTTCCCAGGGATCCAGGGCGGCCCGCTGGAGCATGTCATCGCAGGCAAGGCTGTTTCCTTTAAAGAAGCTATGGAGCCTGAATTTAAAAAATATCAGGGCCAAATCCTTAAAAATGCCCAAGAACTGGCGGCCGCTTTGACCGCCAAAGGCTTCCGCCTTGTTTCCGGCGGCACTGACAATCACCTGATGCTGGTCGATCTAAGAAATAAGGATATTACCGGTAAAGATGCGGAGCATCTTTTGGATGAGGCGGGAGTCACCGCCAATAAGAACACTATTCCTTTTGATCCGCAAAGCCCCTTTGTCACCAGCGGTCTGCGGCTGGGAACTCCCGCCGTTACCACGCGCGGGATGAAAGAAGGGGAAATGCGTAAAATCGGCGAGATCATTGACTTAGTGATTACCTATCGCGATTCAGCTGAAAAAGTGGAAAAAGCCCGGCAAATGGTTAAAGAATTGGCGGGGTCTTTTCCCCTGGTCGCTTCTTAAATCAAAAAGGTAGGAGGGAACGGATCATGCGCCCGTCCTGGGATGACTATTTCATGGAAATCACGTATGTCGTGGCTTCCAGATCCACCTGCATCCGGCGTAAGGTGGGAGCGATCATCGTGAAGGATAAGCATATCTTAACCAGTGGGTACAACGGGGTCCCCAGCGGTCTGCGTCATTGCGCCGATACCTACTGTATGCGTGATAAGCTGGCTATTCCCTCCGGAGTGAGGCATGAGTTGTGCCGGGGGTTGCATGCCGAACAAAATGCCATTATCCAGAGCGCGGTTCACGGGGTCAGTATTGCGGGGGGCACCCTCTATTCCACAACGCAGCCTTGTGTGCTTTGCAGTAAAATGATTATCAATGCCCAGCTCAAGACTATTGTTTTTGCGGGCTCATACCCCGACTCCCTCTCCCTGGAACTGTTGGAAGAGGCGGGAATAGAACTGGTCCACTGGACGAAGGGGGAAAAATAAGTGAAACAAAAAATCATTGCGCTTCCGCGTCTGAACCGGCTGACCCCTTCTTTGGAATCCACCGCCTTAAAATTAATGGAGGAGGCGGGCGAATTGGCTCAGGCCATCGGCAAGTTTCGCGGATTGAACGGAGAACCCACCAGACGCGAGGAAGCCGTTGTTTTTGAATGTATTACCGAAGAACTGCTGGATGTGGCTCAAACCGCTGTTTCGATGATGTTCGTCCTGGAAGAAAAATACCAGGTGGACATCGAAAAAGCGCTGGGGAAGCATATTCAAAAGCTAACTAAAAAGGGATATCTCTCAAATACTCAATAGGAGTTTTGGTAAAAATGATAAAACAACGTAAAATTGTCTGCGTTTTCGGCACCAGGCCGGAGGCCATTAAAATGGCGCCCCTGGTCCTTGCGCTGCAGGCTGACCTGCGCTTTATCTGTAAGGTGGCGGTTACTGCTCAACACCGGCAGATGCTGGATCAGGTGCTGCGTCTTTTTCACATCCGGCCTGATTATGATTTGGATATCATGCAGACCGGGCAAACGCTCTACGATATCACGGGGCGGGCTTTGCTGGGCTTAAGAGATGTCTTGGACCGGGAGAAGCCGGACTTAGTGCTGGTCCATGGCGACACAACCACCACCTTTGTCGGGGCTCTGGCCGCCTATTATCAGCAAATCCCTGTAGGCCATGTGGAAGCGGGACTGCGTTCAGGCAATAAGTACTCCCCCTACCCCGAAGAAATGAACCGGAAATTGACGGGATCGCTCAGCGACATTCATTTTGCTCCTACCGCCGCGGCCCGGGAGAACTTGCTGCGGGAAGGGTGTTCCGAAGGAGAAATCTATATTACCGGGAATACTGTAATTGACGCTTTATTAAAAACAGTCCGGCAGGATTATATATTTCAGGAACCTGTTTTAGCAGGACTTGACTTTCGTTCCCAGCGGGTTATCGTGGTTACTACCCATCGGCGGGAAAACCTGGGCGGACCGATGCGCCAGATGTACCTTGCTTTTCGCGATATCCTCCGGGAATTTCCCGATGTGGCGCTGGTTTTTCCCGTCCATAAAAACCCCGCCGTCCGTTCTGTGGTGGAGGAGGTCCTGGGCGGTGAAGAACGGGTATTGTTGATAGAGCCTCTTGATTATGAGCCTTTCGCAAATTTACTCAGCAAATCTTATATAGTGCTGACCGACTCAGGAGGTTTGCAGGAAGAAGCGCCTTCCCTGGGCAAGCCCGTACTGGTGCTGCGGGAAAATACCGAACGCCCCGAGGCTGTGCAAGCCGGAACCGTGGAATTGGTGGGAACAGAACGCAGCGGGATTTATGAAAAGACCCGGGAATTGCTGGTCAATCAGGAAAAATATCTGCATATGGCGCGGGCGGTCAATCCCTATGGCGATGGGCAGGCCTCCCGGAGGATCATTCAGGCGCTGGCCCATTTTTGGGGTTGGACCCAGGAAAAACCGGTATTTTTGTTGAAAAAATGATATTATCCCGGAGAGTCGCCTTTTTCGGTCATTTTGTTTGCGGAGGAGTACAATGGGTTATAAGAGCCACCGGCCCTTGAAGTATATAAACTTTGCGATCAGCTTTGGCCTGACCTTGGCTATCACCTTATATATACTCTATCAGGCCGGTTATTGGCTCGACCGGCGCTTAGGCACTTCTCCAGTCTTTATGTTTCTGGGCGTACTCTTGGCTGTTATAGTTGTGTTTAAAAGACTGGTAGTTGATTTATTGAAAGAAATGGATAAAGAACGGGACTCATGAGGTGATCTATTTTGCCTGTCTGGCTTCCTTCCGCTCTGAAAGGCCTGGGTTTGGGACTGGCCGTTTCGGGCTTGAACTATCTGATTATGAGCCGAACTTTTCGGCGTGGTGAAAGAATATTCGGTCGACGGGGAAAGTACCTTTTCCTGGTTTCCTTTTTGGGCCGGATCGCCTTAGATTTTGCGGCCATGCTGCTCGTCTATAAAGATGTGCCGATGCTTATCGCAACTGTGGTTGGCTTAACAGCGGATAAAAATATACTTGTAATCAGGCAATTTTCCGCCCTGATCAAAAGGAAAGGGATGAAGTAAGCCGTGGAGGGAAGTCAAGCTCTCTTTTCCATCTTTGGTTTGGAGGTTTCCAGTGTAATTACCACCATGTGGGGCATTATGCTTGTAATCGCCCTGATGTCTTTTTTTTCTACTCGCAACCTGGATAAACTCCCCCTAACGCGGTGGCAGAATTTTATTGAGTACGGTATCGAAGCAATCCTAGGGATCTTAGCCCAAGGTATGGGCAGTGAAAAAAATGCCAGAAGGTTTTTCCCGCTGCTGGCGAGCTTTTTCATTATGATCCTTGCCTCCAACCTTTCCGGACTGCTTCCGGGAAGCGGACACATCCCCGGATTGCAAGCGCCCACCAGTACCTTGAGCGTGACGGCGGCTTTTGCGATCGTCGTATTCTTTGCAACTCACTATTTAGGGTTCCGGGAAAAGGGCTGGCGGTATTTTAAATTCCTTATTAAACCTTATTTTTTTATGATACCGCTCAATCTCGTTGAACAGTTTGTCAGACCCTTGTCTTTATCCTTACGTTTATTTGGAAATATTTTTGGGGACGAAACGGTGGTTGCCATTTTCGTTTCAATAGCCCCCATTTTTATACCTATACCGATGATGTTTTTGAGTATGATGTTTGGTTTGATCCAGGCTTTTATTTTTACTTTGCTGGCTTCAATTTATCTTAATGAAGCCATTTCTGAAGAGCACTAGAAAGGAGGTAAATGATATGGATGGAAGTTTGATCGCAATCGGCGCAGGCCTAGCCATTGGAATTTCAGCATGCGGATCGGCCCTTGGACAAGCTTTTGTGGGAGCTAAATCTGTGGAATCTATCGCCAGACAACCTGAAGCTACCGGTGATATCAAATTTATCGTGATCCTGGCTTTTGCGTTTTTGGAATCCTTGACGATCTACGGGTTATTGATCGCTTTTCTGCTGGTAACCAAGATCGGTTAATATTTACTGCTTGGACGGGAGGGCGGCGGAATTGGTTAGGTCGCCCCCGTGTTCCACATCCGGGCGGCAAACAAAGAAGGTGAAATCAATGTCACTAAATTTCTCCGATATGATTTTAACCATAATTAATTTTTTGCTGATGATGGCGGTTTTATATAAATTTTTATATAAACCTGTCTTGCAGGTGCTGGATGCCCGAAAACAGGAGATCCAGCAGAATCATGCCCAGGCCGAAACCGCTAAGTCCGAAGCCCTGAAACTAAAAGAGGAATATACTGCGGAGATGCAAAACGCACGGACGGAGGCCCAGGAGATCATTACCAGGGCCAAAAAGCTGGGTGAAGAAAGCCGGTATGATATGCTGCAGGAAGCGAAGCAGGAAGCCCTGCAGATCACCAGAAAAGCGCGGGAAGAAATTATTCAGGAAAAAGAAAAAGCGAAAACGGAACTGCGTGACGAGGTGGCCGCGCTGGCTGTGCTGGCCGCCGGCAGAGTCATTGAAAAAACCATCCGGTTGGACGATCATGAACAAATGATCCGTCAGTTTGTACAAGAGGTAGGGGATGAGTTGTGATCGAGCGCACGGTGTCCCGGCGATACGCTGAAGCCCTTATCATGATAGCCGCAGAAAATAATTCCCTGGCGCAGATGGAAAAAGAATTAGCGATTGTAAGAGATGAGATTTTATTAAGCGGTACGGGACTGAAAGAGCTATTGGAGGACCCCCGGGTTTTGCCGGAAGAAAAGAAAAAGAATATAAAAAATGCGGTACGCAATCAAGTCGGCCCGATCATTGCTAATTTTCTTTATCTCCTGGTGGATAAAGGGCGGGAAGAACTCCTTCCCGATATCCTCAGGGAGTTTGGGGCGTATGCCGACCGGCTTAGAAATATTGTGGAGGCTGAGGTGCGCTCGGCCGTTCAGATAACCGATAAGGATTTTCGCGAGCTGGAGCAGCGTTTATGCAAGGCTGCAGGGAAAAAGGTGCGTCTAACAAGAGTGATTGATACCTCTCTCATTGGGGGGCTTGTGGTGCGGATGGGAGATACAGTGATAGACGGCAGTGTTGTAAAACGGTTGGCTCTTTTGAAAAAATATCTCCAACAGTCACGGTTTCAAGGAATGAGGGTGATAAAATAAAATGAGCATAAGACCTGAAGAAATCAGCGCTATTCTTAAACAGCAGATAGAAAATTATGGGGCCCAGGTTGAGGTGAGTAGTATTGGAACCGTCATGCAGGTTGCCGACGGAGTAGCCAGGGTCTACGGGCTCAGTCAGACTATGGCCGGCGAAATGCTGGAGTTTTCCGGCGGAGTCTACGGTATGGCGCTGAACTTGGAAGAAGACAATATTGGGTGCGTCATTTTGGGGCCCTTCTCGCAAATCAACGAGGGGGATGAAGTGAAGCGTACCGGCCGGGTGGTTTCAGTCCCCGTCGGGGAAGCTTTGATCGGGCGGGTCGTAAATGCCCTGGGTCAGCCGATCGACGGAAAGGGTCCGGTCCAAACGGACAAGTACCGGCCGATTGAATCGCCGGCTCCCGGAGTTGTTTCCCGTAAATCTGTCCACCAACCTTTGCAAACCGGTTTAAAATCCATCGACTCTATTGTTCCCATCGGGAGAGGACAGCGGGAACTGATTATCGGCGACCGTCAGACCGGAAAGACAGCGGTAGCCATTGATACTGTGATTAACCAAAAGGGGCAGGATGTCATTTGTATCTATGTGGCTATTGGTCAAAAAGCTTCTACGGTAGCCGGCGTAGTGCATAAACTGGAACAAACCGGGGCTATGGAGTATTCCATTGTTGTAGCCGCGACTGCCAGTGAACCGGCTCCGATGCTCTATATAGCGCCCTATGCCGGATGCGCCATGGGCGAGGAATTTATGTATAACGGGAAGGACGTCCTGATTATTTATGATGATCTTTCCAAGCAAGCGGTGGCCTACCGTGAGGTATCCCTGCTTCTTAGGAGGCCGCCCGGACGTGAAGCCTACCCCGGGGACGTCTTTTATCTCCACTCCCGTTTATTGGAGCGTTCCGCTAAGTTGAGCGATGAGATGGGCGGAGGTTCGATGACGGCGCTGCCGATCATTGAAACCCAGGCCGGCGACGTGTCGGCCTATATTCCCACAAACGTTATTTCCATTACCGACGGTCAGATATTCCTGGAAACGGATCTTTTCAATGCCGGCTTCCGTCCTGCGGTTAATGTGGGAATTTCTGTTTCCCGCGTAGGCGGCTCCGCGCAGATCAAAGCCATGAAGCAGGTGGCGGGGCGTATGAAACTTGATCTCGCCCAATACCGCGAATTGGCGGCTTTTGCCCAGTTTGGCTCCGAATTGGATAAAGCGCCCCGGGCCCGCTTAAACCGGGGACAAAAAACCATGGAAGCGCTTAAGCAGGACCAATATAAGCCTGTGCCCGTGGAAGAACAGATCGTGGTGATTTATTGTGCTGTGAACGGTTATTTGGATGATGTGGCGACGGACAAGGTGAGGTCTTTTGAAGAAGACTTTCTCAGGTTCATGAATAATACCCGGTATCAAGAAGTCCTAACCGGGATCCGGGAAGGGAAAGTGATGACTCCTGAACTGGAAAATAACCTGAAAGCAGCCATTGAGGAATATAAAAAAGCTTTTAATAACTGATCGCCAGGGGTAGTTTTTAAGGGAAAGCGGTGAAAGAATGCCAAGTCTACGTGATATAAAACGGCGTACCAGGAGCGTTAAAAGCATACAGCAGATCACCAAGGCCACAAAGATGGCCGCGGCGGCAAAGCTCAGGAAAACACAGGAGATTGCGGCGGCTTCACGTCCATACGCGCGGAAACTGAAGGAAGTGCTGGACAGGACCGTCGCTACCGCGCAGGATATTTCAAACCCTTTGATGGTAAAACGGGATGTTAAAACTGTGGGGATCGTAGTAATTACTTCGGACAGCGGTTTGGCCGGCGGGTACAACTCAAACCTGCTGCGCAAGGCTTTAGCGGAAGCCGCCCGTTTCGGCGCCGGGAAAGGTTTTGTGGTCATCGGACGCAAAGGCCGGGATTTTTTACGGCGCCGTGATAAAAGGATCGACCTGGAATATACGCAGATCAAAGATACTCCCGCCTTTTCCGAAGCGGTACGGATCGCCCGGGCTGTTACTGAAGCCTATATCAAAGGAATATATGATGAAGTGCATCTTATTTACCAGGAATTTGTATCCCCGGCTCAGCAAAGACCGGTTTGCAAACAACTGCTTCCTATTGCCTGCGAACTGGGGGAGGAAAAGGATCGCCGCTTATATCTTTATGAGCCGGGACCGGATCAGGTGTTGGATATACTCCTCCCAAAATATCTTAATACTGTTATCTATCAGGCTTTAATGGAGGCGAAGGCCGGTGAGCACGGCGCCCGTATGACTGCGATGAGTTCGGCCACGGACAATGCCGGGGAGCTTATTGATGAATTAACGCTTACCTATAACCGGGCCCGGCAGGCGGCCATTACCCGGGAGATCGCGGAAATCGTCGGCGGCGTCAATGCTTTGCAGGCATAACAACTAATAAGGAGGGGTATGCACGGATGAATACGGTCGGAAAGGTCGTTCAGGTAATCGGGGCCGTTGTGGATATTGAGTTTCCCGCCGGTCGGTTGCCTGATATATATAATGCCGTCACTATTATTGATGAAGCGCGGCGGATGAATATTACCCTGGAAGCGGCCCAGCATATTGGCAATAACATTGTGCGCTGTGTAGCCATGTCTTCGACGGACGGACTACAGCGCAACACGCAGGCCGTTGATACAGGGGCCCCTATTTCTGTTCCTGTCGGCATGAATAACCTGGGCAGGATGTTTAACGTTGTGGGCAATCTTATTGATGAACAGGGACCCTTTGAAGTCAAGGAAAGATGGCCTATCCATTGCCCGGCCCCGTTGTTTGTGGATCAGGCGCCTACTACGGAAATGCTGGAAACGGGGATCAAAGTCATCGACCTGCTGGCCCCTTATTCCAAAGGGGGCAAGATCGGGTTGTTTGGCGGGGCCGGAGTCGGGAAAACCGTTTTGATCCAGGAGTTGATCCGCAACATCGCTTACGAACATGGCGGATTTTCAGTGTTTGCCGGCGTCGGAGAACGTACCCGTGAGGGGAATGACCTTTGGAATGAAATGAGGGATTCCGGGGTTATCGCGAAAACGACTATGGTTTTCGGACAGATGAATGAACCGCCCGGAGCGCGTCAAAGGGCTGGGCTGACGGCTCTTACGATGGCTGAATATTTCCGTGATGTAGAAGAAAAGGATGTGCTTTTGTTTATTGATAATATCTTCCGTTTCACCCAGGCCGGTTCCGAGGTTTCCGCCCTTTTGGGCCGGATGCCGTCGGCTGTTGGTTATCAGCCTACTTTGGCTACGGAGATGGGCAATTTGCAGGAGCGGATTACTTCTACAAAAAAAGGCTCCATCACTTCGGTTCAGGCCATTTATGTACCGGCTGACGACTTGACGGATCCGGCCCCGGCCACGACCTTCGCCCATTTGGACGCTACGACGGTGTTGTCCAGGTCGATTTCCGAGATGGGGATTTACCCCGCTGTGGATCCGCTGGATTCCAATTCCAGGATGCTAAGCCCCGATATTCTTGGGAAAGAGCATTATGAGGTAGCCCGTGGCGTACAAAACGTGCTGCAGCGGTTTAAAGAATTACAAGATATCATCGCTATTTTAGGTATGGATGAGTTGTCGGAGGATGATAAGCTGACGGTATTCAGAGCCCGTAAAATCCAGCGGTTCCTGTCGCAGCCCTTTTTTGTCGCGGAACAATTTACCGGGTTTTCCGGCAAGTATGTACCTATTAAAGAAACGATCAGGGGCTTTCGGGAGATCATCGAAGGGAAGCATGATTCTCTGCCGGAGCAGGCTTTCTTTATGGTGGGGACGATTGATGAGGCCGTTGCCAAAGGCCGGGAGCTGGAGGGATAAGGATGGCCGCAACCTTTAACCTGCAGGTGATAACGCCTGAAAGATATTTGCTTGATGAGGATGTGGAGTCCCTTGTTGTCCCGGCGGTTGGGGGCTATTTGGGAGTTTTAGCGAATCACGCCCCACTCATCGCCGGGTTAGAACCGGGATTAGTAAAATACCGCCAGGGCGGAGATAACAAGTACTTTGTTATTAGCGGGGGGTTTATCGAGGTATCCTGCAATAACGCGACCGTCTTAGCAAATACTGCGGAAAAGCCCGGCGAAATTGATAAGACAAGGGCTGAGGCGGCTAAAGAACGGGCTGTGAAAAGATTGAGCTTAAGAGAACCGGGAACCGATATCGCCCGCGCCGAATTAGCGTTAAAAAAAGCGGTGGCCCGGTTAAAGGTAACATAAGAGGGATAAAGGGCTTCCTGATTTCAGGCGGGGTTTCAACTCCGCTTAAAGAAGCGGAAGTATTAGCGGCGGTTAGCTGTCGGATAAATATGTTCCAAATAAAAACAAATCCAGGCAAGCAGGATATTCCTAAGAAATGTCGAAGTACAAAACAATTGCTATTATAGCAATTAACCTAAAACAGATACACCGCGGTCAATTTGACAGCGGTGTATCTGTTTTTAAAGATAATTAAAGACAAGAACTTCCGAAATAAAACTTCAAGCTGAAGGAAAGATTAGTAACTAGGAGAGAGCATTTCTGTATGTTATAATGACATAGACAATTACTGTAACACTATCAGGAGGAAAAGACTGTTGGATAAAATTATCGTAGAAGGCGGCAGTAAATTAACCGGACTAATCACCGTAAGCGGCGCGAAAAATGCCGTCCTGCCAATAATTGCAGCCTCTTTGTTGTCACAAGGATGTTGCCTGATCCAGGATGTGCCGAAGCTGACAGATGTGAAAACAATATGTGATGTTCTGAAAGATCTGGGAGCGGATATAAAGGGTTCGCCTCAGACTCTGGAGATAAAAAGCAATAGCATTAATAAATATGAAGCGCCTTATGACCATGTTTGCAAGATGCGGGCGTCGAATCTGCTGATGGGTCCTCTCCTGGGCAGAATAGGCAAGGCCAGGATCCCCATGTCCGGTGGTTGTGCCATTGGCACGCGCCCTGTTGACTTGCACCTGAAGGGATTTGAAGCCATGGGCGCAAGAATTTTTATGGAGCATGGCTATATCATGGCGGAAGCGTCCAAACTCTGCGGCGCGAGAATCTATCTTGACTATCCCAGTGTAGGGGCGACTGAAAACATCATGATGGCCGGTGTGTTAGCCGAAGGGGTCACGATAATAGAAAATGCGGCTGAAGAGCCGGAAATAGTAGATTTAGCGAATTTTATCAACAGTATGGGCGGAAAAGTAAAAGGGGCCGGAACCAAGGTGATTAAAATCGAAGGGGTCAAGGCTCTTGGTTCAACCGCACATACAGTGATCCCTGACCGCATTGAAGCGGGAAGTTATATGGTGGCCGCGGCCATTAGCGGTGGGAATATACTGCTGGAGAACGTGATTACGGACCATTTGAAACCTGTCATTGCCAAGCTGAAAGAAGCAGGCGTACAGATTGAAGAAGAAAGCAGCGGCCTGCGGGTTGTGAGTCAAGGGCCGATCAAAGCGGTAGACATTAAAACTTTGCCCTATCCAGGCTTTCCGACAGATATGCAAGCCCAGTTTACCGCCCTGATGTCAATAGCCCAGGGGACCAGCATCATTACCGAAACAGTCTTTGAAAATAGGTTTATGCACGCCGATGAGCTGCGGCGGATGGGCGCCGATATTAAAATTGAAGGACGGAGCGCGGTGATCGAAGGTTTACCCAAGCTGACCGGGGCGCCTGTAAAAGCCTCCGACCTCCGGGCTGGAGCGGCTTTGATTATTGCGGGGCTGGCTGCGGAAGGAGAAACGGAAATAGCCAATACGTATCACATTGACCGGGGCTACGATAGGATTGTAGATAAACTTAAAGCTGTCGGCGCCAAAATACGGCGGGGATAAATGAAAAGACCTTACCGGATCCGGCAAGGCCTTCTTATGGATTATTCGCGATATTCTCAAGGTTCCCGGAGATTTCTGATCTCAAAATGGACGATTCCGCAAGGGCAGACTACCGAGTAACACTTCTTGCTTTCATCCCAGTCCATTTTCGGATCTTTTATGCCATGACGGGCTAACATGATCCAGGGGTAAATAGCGTTTAGGGCGCTAACACAGACCGGACCCGATTTAGCGTAATTGATTTGCGGTCCTTCTAAAATCAGGACACTACCCTCCGGAATTATCGGACATTGGGATTGGACTGCTTTTACTTCCGCCAGAGAAACGCCTTGACATTCGTGTGACATAATGTACCTCCCCTACAACATATAGTGATAGTATTACATATAGGTTCGATATTACTTAGGGTTTTCCTGTATACAGGATATAAATTCTCCTTTTTTCTATTTGTAAAGAAAGCGGGGTGTGAAAATGCTCAAAAAATTATTAACATTAATACATAATTTTTTACTGAAACTCATATCCGGTCTGAAAAGGTTTCCGGGGGCGTTAGCCCTGGCCTGTGCCGTCACGGTGGTCTTAATGTATATAAATCATGCTAAACCGCGGGAGGACGTTTGGGCTCACACCGCCATGGTGTTGGCTCTGGGTATTCCCGCGGCTTTGTGTATTAAAATGGTCTTTGAAAGAATTACGGTGAAAAAGGCGGCGACAGTCCTTGTCTACGCGCTGGCGGCGGGTATGCTGCTCGGCTATTATTTCTTTTTGCTGCCCGATATGGGCATGGTATCCGTTTCGCGGTATATCGCCTTTAGTTTAGCCCTTTATTTACTTTTCACCGCAATTCCTTACTGGGGGCGTCGGGAGGGTTATGAGCTTTATGTGATCAAATTGTTCACCGGTTTTATTGTGACCTATTTCTATTCCCTGATCCTGTTTGCGGGGCTGGCGGCTATTATGTTTACCGTCAACACTCTGTTTTCCGCCGGGATTTCCTCTAAGGTTTACTTTGACCTGTGGCTGTTTGTAGCCGGTATTTTTGCGCCTGCTTATTTTTTGGCGGAAGTCCCTGCTGCCGGAGCCCGTTATAGCGGCGACGACTACCCCCAATTCTTAAAGGTCTTGCTGCTGTACATAGTAATGCCTTTGCTTGTTGTCTATACGGGTATTCTCTACGTTTATTTCCTCAAGATCTTAGTGACCCGTATCTGGCCGGCAGGCATTGTTTCAAATTTGGTTCTTTGGTATTCTTTTATCAGCCTGGCTGTTCTTTTTTTCATTTATATATTGAGGGAGAAAAATACCTGGGTCCGCATCTTTACCGCATTTTCCCCCAAACTGATACTGCCTCTTTTGCTGATGATGTTTATCGCTATGGGGATCAGAATTGACGCTTATGGTATTACGGAAAACAGGTTTCTGGTTTTGACCGGGGGGCTCTGGAGCACCGGTTGTATGCTGTATCTGGCTTGCAAAAAAAATACCCGGAATATCCTTCTTGTTCTGTCGGCTGCTGTTATTGCCGTGCTCGTCGTTTCAGGGCCGTGGAGTTGTTATTCGGTTTCAAAATACAGCCAAAACGCGCGTTTTGAAAGCCTTTTAATGAAAAACAATATGGTAAGCGGCGGGAATATTGTACCGGCCCAAGAAATTTCCTCCGCCGATAAAGCAAGCATTAGTTCCATTATCCAATATTTTAACAGATACCATAGCCTCAAAGAACTTAAAATACTCCCCTCAGGCTTTAAACTAGCACAGATGAAAGAAACCTTCGGCTTTGAGAGATCCTTCGGCAGCAAGAATGAATACTTCGGTCATAATCTGCAGGAAACATGGGAAATACAGGATATTATGGGTTATGACTACTTTTTGGCTTCGCCTGTGGAGATGCCAGGTAGTACCACAGTAAACCAGGGCGCTTTGGGTATAGCTTATGATAATGCCGCAAGGGTCATCAAGATATCGGAGGAAGGGCGGCTCATCTATCAAAAGGATATTACGGAAGCGGCCTTAGCCATCCATGCCGCCAATACCGGAAAAAATGCCCTGACTAATCGGGAGATGACCTTTATGGATGAAAATGAGAACCTGAAAATCATGGTCCTGTTCCGCAGCATGAGCGGAACGGAAGATGGCGGGGACGGGAAACCAAGAGTAGAATGGCTTGATTTTTCCCTTTTTGTAAAGTTAAAATAGCCCGTTGCGATGTAAGGGTAGAAGAACCAGGCTGATATTGATTGGCCTGGTTTTTTATTGCTTTTGAATGAAAAAAATTCCAAATAAATCTTGACGCAGGCGCATTTATTAAGTATGTTAGATAATAGGGAATAGTCACAAAATTTAGATTTGAATATAATGGTAAGGGAATTATTTAGGAGGGGGATCGGTTATGGATAAAAGATTAACAAGATTAATAATCCTGGCGATATTTGCATTGTTTTTACAACTGGGGTTGTTCTGCGGGGCAGCCTATGGAGCGGATTTAACGATAAAAACAGAAAGGGATAAGTATGTGGCTGGCGGTGTTAATTATCAGGATGGCAGTGACAATAAACTTTATGTCGGAAGTGAACAATCAAGTGGCATTGCCAAAGCTGTCCTTTATTTTGATTTAACCGGTATAGATGATTCAAAAACAATAGGCTCTGCATATTTAAAGATCGAAGTGGCCCATGTAGAGAATACATTTCAACCAGATTCAGATCCAGTTGATCCACATGTGGATATTTATGGTTCAACCGAAGATAATTGGGCTGAAGGAACAGATGGGATTCCCGCTACCTCAGGATCCAGTTTAGCAAATGCTACAATTCCTAAAATAGCTGCATCTTTAGACTGGTGGTCTTTCAATGTTAAGGATTTTATTGTTGCTCAGGCAGCCGGAGACAATAAAGCTACTTTTGTATTAACAGGTAACGATAGTGGTGAGGCAGTATATTTTGGGTTTTACGATAGGAATAAAACAGGTTCGGAGGCTTACCTTGAAATTACTTATGCCAATATAGCGCCGACGGTTACAGCTTCAGGTCTTACTCTTGATGAAGATAGCCCTGTAACGATAATAACTACCGGAATGCTTCAAGCCACGGACCCCGAACAGACGGCGGTACAGCTTATATATACAGTGACCGACGCTTCAACAAAAGGTGTTTTGGCGAAAAGCGGCACCCCCCTTTCTAATGGGAGTTCGTTTACCCAGGGTGATATAAATGAGGGCGTTATCACATACACGCCCAACCTTAACGCCAGTGGCCCCGACAGCATTGACTTTACCGTATCAGACGGTGCAGGCGGAAGTATTAATGCGACATTCAATATAACCATCACAGCGATCAACGATGCACCGGTACTATCAAATATGGGATTAAGTTTGAATGAAGGAGCGGAAGGGGTTATCGGGAGTAGTCAATTATCGGTAACCGATGTTGATAATGAAGCTTCAGAATTAGTCTACACCATAGGATTTACGCCTGCCAAGGGGACACTGAAAAAAAGTGGCGGCACACTTTCCAGCAGCAGCACATTTACGCAAGATGATATCAATTGTGGCTATATTACATACTTGCACAATGGCAGTGAAACCATTTCAGATAGTTTCACTTTCACCGTATCAGACGGGGCAGGCGGTAGTATCGGCAGTACCACTTTTAATATTACCGTAACGCCGGTCAACGACGCACC
>DHRG01000023.1:27070-27383 GCA_002408285.1 Peptococcaceae bacterium UBA5318
TAGGAACGATAAGCAACCTGACAGGGGGAACAGAAGACACCCCATATACCATCAATTACACAAGCCTGGCGGATGCAGCCGATGAAGCCGATGCGGAAGGCAACCCTATCAGCTTTCGAATAGAAGCAGTTACCAGCGGGACTTTGACAGGCGGAACATTAGATGGAGGCATAACATACCTAACCAGTACCGGAGATGCTTTGGAGTGGACGCCGGCGGAGAATGCAAATGGTACACTTGAAGCCTTTACCGTGGTGGCATGGGACGGAGCGGCAGCCTCGGCCACAGCGATACAGGTAAAGATAGAAGTAAC
>DHRG01000023.1:27506-69085 GCA_002408285.1 Peptococcaceae bacterium UBA5318
GTAACAGCAGTCAACGACGCACCTGAAAATACAGTGCCCGGAGCACAAACCATTCTGGAAGACCAGCCGCTTACTTTCACTGGGGGAAATACCATCAGTATTAACGATGTCGACGCAGGGTTATCCCCTGTTCAAGTAAATATAACAGCCGACAAAGGGAGTATAACCCTAAATACCACAAATGGCTTGACTTTCTCTGCCGGTGATGGTTTAAATGACACAGCAATGATTTTTACGGGGAGCCTAACGGAAATCAACTTAGCTCTTGATGGTCTGAGATTTATACCTGCAGAAAATTATAGTGGGGCAGACGCTGCTGTCACGATTGTTACGAGCGATCAGGGAAACAGTGGTTCCGGTGGTGTTCTCAATGACACGGATACTGTAAATATCACAATTACCCCGGTCAACGACGCCCCCACCCTTGATCCCATTATCAACCTCAATCTCTCCTCCAGTCCCGGCCCGCAGACCGTAAACCTGACGGGGATCAGCGCGGGCGGCGGTGAAACACAGGTGCTTGCCGTGACGGCTACATCCAGCGACACGGCGCTTATTCCTTCAATTACCGTTAGCTATACCAGCCCGGCTACCACCGGAACTCTGGCTTTCACGCCTCAGGGCAGCGGCACAGCCACAATAACGGTTACAGTAACAGATGACGGTGGGACCGCTGACGGTGGAGTAAATACCTTCCTCCGCACATTTACTGTTACCGTAGCGTCCTCCGGTAGCGATGGCGGCAGTAGTAATGGTTCAACGAATTCACCTACCCAAAATACGATCATCTCGCCTGTTATGGAAACAAATGATGATAAGAACTTGAATAATAATCTGGTCCGGCAAGGTACGGCTACCCTCAACCTGTCCGGTGACGCCGACTCTAAAGCAACCCTTTCTTTGGATGTCGTAAATACCTTGACCCAGGCAAATATGCCCCTGACTATTGAGAACCAGGGGGTCAAGGTGGAGTTTGCCCCGGAATCCCTGGCGACGAAAGAATTGAAGGAAGCCCTGGAGGATGAACACGGAGTAGTGGAATTGGGAGCCAGGGAGGTAACCTTGCAGGAAAAAGAAAACATCTTAGCTGCCACACCCCTAAAAGAAAGCACGGGACTTTTTGAAATCGGCGGAAAAATGGTTGAGCTTACGGCCCAGGTTACAACGACCGATTCCAAAGGCGTTTCCAATACCGAGAAAATAGAGGGCTTCCCCGAACCTGTAGCCGTAACGATTGACCTGTCAAATTTAGGCGAACTGAGTCCCGAGCAGATAAAAGGGCTTACGGCGGTAAGATTTGAAAAGGATGACAAGGGCAATATTGTGCCCATCAAGCTGGGCGGCACCTATGATCCGGTTACGATGACCTTCACCTTTTATACGGAGAGATTCAGTTTTTACAGCATTCTCCGCGCGGAAAAACTGGTCCAGATCAACCTTACCCTGGATATCCCTACAGCCACAGTCAACGGCGAAGGGAAATCCCTGGATACGGCGCCTGCCATTATCAACAGCCGGACCATGGTACCGGTGAGGTTCGTTAGCGAAGCCTTCGGGGCCGCTGTGGAGTGGCTGGCGGAAACCAGTACGGTAGTTGTAAGGCTTGATGGCAGAGAATTCAATATGACCCTTGGACAGACGGGACCCGGTCTGGATGTCCCGGCCCAGATTGTCAACGGCAGAACGATGGTACCGCTGCGTTATGTTTCCGAGGCCCTTGGGGCTTATGTCAAGTGGTTCCCCAAGGAAAGAAAAATAGAAATAATAAAGTAAATAAAATACAAAAGGGGGGTATGGCCTATCAGCTATACCCCTTTTCATCGTGTAAAAAATTAGTTTGACAGCCAGTATCCGACGATGATATAAATTTATTAGACAGAAAATATAGGAAAAGGGTAATAAATGCAGAATTATGAAGAATAAAGCAAAAACAAGGCCTGTTATACCAGAGGCGGATGATTCCTTTTTATTTGAGGTGTATGCCGGTACAAGACTGGATGAGATAGCCTCCTGGGGGTGGAATTCTGAAGAACAGTCAGCTTTTCTCAAGATGCAGCACCTATGTCAAAAGCAGTCCTACCGGCTTCAATATCCTGATCTGGTAAGCCGGATTATTTTAGATGGTGATGATAGAGCAGGCTACATCCTCACCGCCCGAAAGGAGGCTGAGATGATACTGGTTGATATTGCCCTGCTTCCCCAGTTCCGCGGCAAAGGCATCGGGCTTGCCGTATTGACGGGTTTGCAAGAAGAAACAATGGCTGCCGATCTTTCTATACAACTGAGTGTTTTTAACGGCAATCCTGCCAGAAGGCTTTATGAAAGACTGGGCTTTCAACCTATTGAGCAAAACGAATTGTACACCATAATGAAATGGGAACCACATAATAAATGATCGGAGGCGTATTCATGGACCAATACGTTGGGGAAATCCGGATGTTTGGCGGTAATTATCCTCCGTCAGACTGGGCCTTTTGCAACGGGCAGTTATTGCCCATTTCCCAATATAACATTCTTTTTTCATTGCTTGGCACCACATACGGCGGTGACGGGCAAACCACCTTTGCTTTGCCCGATTTGAGGGGAAGATTGGCCCTGAACCGGGGCATAAGCCCGCGAACAGGCAAAACTTATCAATTGGGACAAAAGGGTGGGACGGAAACCGTTGCCCTTACATCCAACGAAAATGCGGCTCATACCCATAACGTAGCCGCTACAAGCGCCAATGGCGCACAGGCCAGTCCCCAAAGCGCTATCTGGGCGAAAAACAATACTCAGTTTTCTACTACAGCGCCAAATGGGACAATGAATCCGGCGGCTATTGCAAACTCAGGAGGAAGTCAACCCCATGATAATATGATGCCTTATCTGCCTGTCAGCTTTATCATTGCTCTCAACGGCTATTATCCCTCTCCTAATTAAATAGCGATCAATAAAAGGAGGTGTTTATGATGGCGGAACCCTTTTTAGGCGAAATCAGGTTATTCTCTTTTGGTGTTATTCCCAAAAACTGGCTCCCTTGTGAAGGGCAGACTCTAAACATAAACCAGAACCAGGCCCTGTTTTCTATTCTTGGGACGACTTTCGGCGGGAACGGCACAACCACTTTTGCTTTACCCGATTTACGGGGGTGCGTTCCGGTGCATACAGGCGGAAACATACCCTGGGGTGCTTTCGGCGGGGAGGAAAGGCATACCTTAACGGTTGCCGAGATGCCGGCCCATACCCACCAAGCCATGGGTAGTTCAGGAGATGCCAATGCCAAGGTAGCTGTGGGGAAGGTATGGGCTTCAACAGATCAAAAACCCTATGCTGCTTCTGGTCCAACTGGCAATATGAGTAGTCAGGCTTTGGCTAGTGTAGGGGGACAGCCCCATGATAATATGCAGCCCTATACAACAGTCAGTTATTGTATCGCCCTGCAGGGCATCTGGCCAGCAAGAAGTTAAAGGAGGGAAGAAATATGGATCCTTTTATCGGAGAAATCCGCATTTTTGCGGGTAATTACGCGCCGCCCGGCTGGGCTTTATGTAACGGGGATATACTGCAAATCCAACAACATACGGCTCTGTTTGCTCTTTTTGGCAATACCTATGGAGGAGACGGAAGGACCACGTTCGCTTTGCCGGACCTCCGCGGCAAAGCCGCCATGCACTGGGGAAACGGTCCCGGCTTGACGCCGAGAACACTCGGAAGAGGCGGGGGGAATATTACAGTTAAGTTGAATACTGACCAGATGCCTAACCATAGCCATGTCCCAAATTGCCAAAGCACTGCTACCATAAATGACCCCGCTGGGACAGTTTGGGCCAATACGTCAGGTTTTGCTGGTGCGAATGTTTATAATGATTCCCCGAATGTTAATATGAGTCCATCGGCGATCGCCCCGGCAGGCGGGGATCAGCCTCATAACAATATGCAGCCGTATCTGGGCTTAAGCTTCATCATTGCTGTGGGAGGGATATTCCCGCCCCATAGCTAATAGTTGAAAATTCTTGATATTGAAACCGCGATCAAGGGGCCTTGTGGGTTTTCACAAACGAAAATCCACAAGGCTTTTTTGGTTGTAGAATTTTGCAGAATAAAGAGGAATTATGTTATTAACAGCGAATGATTGTTATATAACGGTTAAAGGGTATCAGAATTTAGGGGGGCAGATCAATAATGGCAACTCTTAAAATGATAATCGACCTTTTTGGCGCGTCGATAGTAGTTCCTGTTGTAGTCTTTTTTCTCAGCTTGTCGATGGGGGTCCACAGAAAAAAAGCTTTCCAAGGCGCTCTCTATATGGGGGTTGGTTTAACAGCCTTCAATATTATCATCAATGGACTGATAAGTTCATTGGGGCCGGTTGTTACGGAGATGGTTATATCTAGTGGGGTTAACCTTCCGGTGATTGATATTGGCTGGCCGGCGGCTGCCCTTATTTGCTATTCTAATTATCTCGGCTTGTTTTATATCGTCTTTGGCTTGTTTTTTGATCTTTTCCTGTTCCTGATAAAATGGACTGACACCTTTCATCCCACGGATATTTGGAATTATTACTGCTTTGTCTTTTGGGCGGCTCTTGTGCATTTATCCACCGGTAGCTTCTGGATGGGAATCGCAGCCGCGATGTTGTTAAACCTTGTCCTGCTTCTGCTGTCGGACTGGATTGCTCCCGCCATGGAATGCTACTACGGTTACGAGGGTGTTGTATCTACCTGCTATCCTTCAATTAATGGTTTACCCTTCACCATTTTAATTAAGTGGATATTAAAAAAACTCCGTTTAGACGGTATTCAGTTAGACCCCAAACGGTTAAAGGCCAAATTTGGTTTTTGGGGCGAGCCTGTTTGTATGGGCTTGATAATCGGTATGGCGGTGTCTATTATCGCTAAATGGCACGGCCTGGAGGAATTAGGGAATTGGGCGGTCATTATCAAGACAGCCTTAGTGACAGCCTCTGTTATGGCGATTTATCCAGCCATATCCGGGTTGTTTGTGAAGGGGCTGATTCCTATTAGCCAAACTTTAAACGATAAAATGAGAAGCGGATCAATGACCCGCAAAAACATGTATATTGCCATTGATACCTCTGTATTTTTTGGTGAAGAATCTACTATGGCAACCGGATTAGTTTTGATTCCGGTTGTTCTTTTTTGCGCAGTATTTATACCCGGTAATAGCGTTTTACCGTTAGCCGACTTACCGGCGCTTCCTTTCATGGTTGTAAGTATCGTTACCGTAATGAAAGGAAATGTTTTCGGTTCTTTTATTGCGGGTAGTTTATGGATGGTCCTTGGACAATTTATTAATTCGGATGTGGCTTATCTTTTTACTGAAGCCGCTAAGAACGCGAACGCCTTTCCGGATACTGCCGGAAACGCTATGATTACCAGTATCCTCGTAGGCCATAACCCTTTTGGCTGGTTAGTATACAAAGCCTTTGCCGCCCCTTCCGGCATCAGGATTTTTACGATTGCGCTTGCTGTGGCGGTCTATCTGGCCGTATATTACTTCTTCCAAAAGAACCGCAAGGCCTGGCAGATGGCTGCCGGTGCCGATGAAGAATATTTTGCGAAAAAGGAAGCCCTTTGGGCGGAAGCGGAACAAAAAACATCCGTAAACAGAATAGGCGGATAGGCAAATAAAAACCCAAGCCGTCGAAGGGCTTGGGTTTTATAATTAACGTGTCCCTAGATTTTGTTACTTTTCATCCAGCACTTTTAGTTTGGACATGGCGTTCACATAAGCCTTGGCGCTGGCCTCGATGATGTCGGTACTGATCCCTCTGCCCACCACTGCCTCATGGCCCTCATAGCGCACTTTGACGGTAGCGTCGCCTAAGGCTTCGCTGCCCCGGCTGATTGATTTAATCGTATAATCCTCCAGCGTAACGGTTTTTCCCAGCAGACGGTCAACGGCCTTGAAAACAGCGTCTACGGGCCCATTGCCAATGGCTGCGTCGGATACGGTCTTATCATCGACTTCCAATGTTACTGTAGCTGTGGCTTTAGAAACACCGCTGGTTGAAACGGCAATACTAACGAGATTCACGCCATTTTTCTCAACCAAAGCATATCCCATCAGAGCGTGCAGATCTTCGTCAAATACCTCCTGCTTTTGGTCGGCAAGTTGGAGGAATTTTTCATAGACCGTGTTCATATTCTCAGAACCCAAGTTGTATCCCAGTTCTTCCAGCCGGTGTTTTAAAGCATGACGGCCGGAACGGGCGCTAAGCACAATAAGATTGCGTGGCACACCCACCAAAGCAGGATCAATGATTTCATAGGTTGAGCTTTCCTTTAAGACTCCGTCCTGATGAATACCGGAGGCATGCATGAAGGCGTTGGAGCCCACAATAGCCTTGTGGCTGGGGATGGGCACGCCGGTAATCTTAGAAACCAGGCGGCTGGTAGCCATGATTTCCTGGGTTTTGATGTTGGATTTGACATCGTATAGGCCGCGTTGGGTATAAATAGCCATAATTACTTCTTCCAGCGAGGTGTTGCCGGCCCGTTCGCCGATACCGTTGATAGTACCTTCCACCTGGGTAGCGCCGGCTTTGATGCCGGCTAGGCTATTGGCCGTAGCCATTCCCAAATCATTGTGACAATGGACGCTGACGGTGACATTTTCTATACCCCGGACATTATTCATTAAGAAGGTGATGAGCTCGCCGAATTCCCAGGGTGTAGCATAACCCACGGTATCCGGAATGTTCACGACGGTCGCACCGGACGCGATAACCCTTTCCAGTACACCAGCCAGGAAATGACGGTCGCTGCGGAAGGCGTCCTCCGGATAGAATTCCACATCGTTCACATATTTTTTTGCGTGTTTTACCGCCATAACACAAGCCTCGGCGGCCTGCTCCGGCTCCAAGCGCAGTTTGTATTTCATATGGATCGGGGAAAGCGCCAGCCCGGTGTGGATACGCGGGGCTTCCGCAGGCTTTAAGGCTTCCGCGCAAATATCAATATCCTTTTCTACAGCGCGGGTTAATCCGCAGATGCTTACGCCCCTGATTTCCTGGGCGATGCGTTTTACCGCATTCATATCGCCGGGCGAGGAAGCGGGGAAGCCTGCTTCGATAACGTCTACGCCAAGCCGTACAAGCTGTCGGCCAATTTCTAGCTTTTCCTTTATATTGAGGGTGATCCCCAGGGACTGTTCTCCGTCCCGGAGTGTCGTATCAAAAATATTTAGCTTGCGCATGATTAATTCCTCCTTGACATATATTAAGATGTCCCTATCAGTTGTGTCATCAGTTTTCTAAGGTCGCTCAGATCAGGTTCCATAACACCACCACCTTTAAACAATAAAACCCTTCGCCCCAAATACTTGAGGCGAAGGGTAATTCTACGCGGTACCACTCAATTTCATGACCAAAGCGGCCATAATCTCAACAGATACGGGAAAGAAAAAAATCCTTCCGATATCCCTTCCTGGGTAACGGGGAAGAAACCGTCCGAACCTACAATCCCGAAGATTTCGGCCGGAAACTCAGAGGTGAGTTCGGCATGTTGTCCGCTGCAGCCTTGCACCACCCGGCTGCTCTCTGGGTGCGGTTTGAATGCTTACTATTCCTCTTCATCGTCTTAGCGATATTAAATGTATTGTAACAGCCCTCAATACTGCTGTCAACTATTATCGTGCTAAAATTATTGTGTTAAAATTGACATAACGAAAGGGTATGGGTAAGATAAAAATGGTCACAATTTAGCTGAAAGAAGGAAGAATCATGACAAATGTTCCTAACCGGACTGAGGCCTTTTTGCTTTTGCAGGAATATAACAGCAATGAGGCACTGATAAAGCACGCTTTGGCTGTAGAAGCAGTGATGCTGCACTTTGCCGATTTATTGTCGGTACCCGACCGTGATAAATGGGGAGTCATCGGCTTGGTACATGATCTGGATTATGAGAAATATCCCGATCAGCACTGCCATAAGGTGCGGGAGATACTAACCGACAGACAGTGGCCGCCGGAATATATCAGGGCTATTCAGAGCCACGGCTGGGGCCTTTGCTCGGATATAGAGCCCCTTGAAAAGATGGAAAAGGTTCTCTACACCATTGACGAATTAACAGGCTTTATTGCAGCGGTATCCTTAGTTCGGCCCAGTAAAAGTATCCTGGATGTAGCGGTAAAATCAGTGAAAAAGAAGTGGAAAGAAAAGGGATTTGCCGCCGGAGTGAAGAGAGAAGTCATTGAGGAAGGAGCTAAATCTCTAGGCTTAGAATTAGATCGGGTCATAGAAGAAACGATTAAGGCGATGCAGAAGGTAGCCGAGGAGATTGGCCTTACGGGCCAGGTAAACTAAGGGTCCTGTTGATGACGGGTTTTGCTGAAGTATTCATAAAGCCCCATAACTATGAGGAAAATACCAAAGAGTTTTCGTAAAATAACCGCGTTTACCTCCCTGGCTAAGGTTGCGCCTATTGCCGCTCCTATCAAAGCGCCCAGAGTAAGGGATAAAGCCAATCTGATATTGACGTTGCCCTGACGGTAATGGGTAATGACAGCTACTACGGCAGTCGGTATAAAGGAGGCCAGACAGACTCCCTGAGCCAGATGCTGGTCGAGTCCCATAACGATTACCAGAGCCGGTACTAGCAAAGTCCCTCCGCCGACCGCCAAGCCGCTGAGCATACCTGTAAACAAACCAATAATATATACAAGCATTATAAGACCATCCTCGCTCCAGCCAGGATCATAAACAGTCCGAAGAACTGTTTAAGCCGGCGGGCGGGGATTTTTTCCATGATTTTAGCGCCCAAATATCCGCCGATCATGCCGCTTGTAGCGATTTTAAGGGTCAGCGACCAATCCAGATAGTTGTTCAGGCGGTAGATCAAAGCGCTGACAAGCGCTGTCGGCAGTATGATAGCCAGTGATGTACCGTGGGCTATGTGCTGTTTTATACCGAAAAAATAGACCATAGCGGGAATCAAAATTGTACCCCCGCCAATACCCAACAGCCCGTTGATGAAACCGGTCAAGATACCGATAAGCCCCAGACGGCAACAATTCCGCAGCGATAAATCCATGGGCAAACCTCCCTCGTTACGGGCATTATTGTTTGTCAGAGGCTATTTTTTTATCCGGCTTGAGGCCGGAAATCCTAAATTCATAGAATTAACTTTAAGTATGGACAAAGCCCAAAGCTAAAATCAGAAAAATACCCAGAATAAAACCGAAACGGGCAAAATTGGGATGACGAAGATGGGATTCCGGCAGGAGCTCGTTTTTCACAATAAAAGCCATCGCCCCTCCCGCCAGGGCGAGAAGAAGACAGATAAACCGGTGAGAAACGGCCATAATCATCAGACCAAGGCAGGCGCCCAGAGGCGTAAAAAGGCTGATTACCAAACAGGTGAGGATAACGCCTTTTTTGGATACTCCCCCCATGGTCAGGGGAGCCGAGGTTGCCATGCCCTCGGGGATATTATGCAATCCGATGGCCAGCGCGATCAAAAAACCTAAATTTTCTTGAGCGGTATAGCTTACCGCGATGGCGATCCCTTCCGGTAAGTCGTGCATAGCAATACCCGCGGCGATCAGGTAGCCCATTTTTAACAAGCGAAGATCGCCGCCTGAGCGGGCGTTTGGAAGGCTGGGCAGGCAGGAAATCAGAATATCCAGGGCCAGCATAAAGATCAGCCCTGCTAAAAAGCCGCAGACGGTCATGAAGTAATTTCCATAATCCAGGGCGGAGGGGATGAGATCAAAGACGATAACGGCAGTCATGACCCCGCCCGCAAAGCCCAGGAAAGAGGCGAGAAGACGTTCGCTGGGGCGACCGACAGCCGCAACCATCAAAGCTCCCAAGACCGTGGCGAGACCCGCCAGAAGGCTTTGCCAAAGCACTACAAAAACCATTTTCCCTCTCCCCGCCCGATCATTTCATTCTTACATGATAGTCGAACGGATGTGGTTTTATGCCTGAAGGAAAGGGAATTATCGGTATCTACCGATAAAGAACCTTGTTCTTTTTACTTTTACCTTTGGCTCATCATTTACCTTTGGCTCATCATTTTCACAAAAATATCAGTCAGGAATGGATCAAACTGCTTCCCGGCGCAGTTTTGCAATTCCTTAAGAGCTTTTTCTTTTGGCAGGGCTTTGCGGTAGGGACGGTCATTGCACATGGCGTCATAAGCGTCGATGATAGCTATGATACGGCATTCCACCGGAATCTCCTCGCCTTTGAGGCCGATAGGATAACCCTCGCCATTCCACCATTCATGATGCTTAAGAATGAAGTCGGCGATCGAAGTAAGATCCGGGATGGAGATGGCAATACGGTGGCCTATTTCGCTGTGCCGTTGCATTTCAGCCCGTTCTGTAGGTGTCAGATAACCTGGTTTTAACAGGACGCTGTCGGAAATGGATACTTTACCGATATCGTGAAAGCTGGCAAAAAACAACAAATTACGCATGTGGTCTTTAGATAACCCAAGTTCATAGGCAGTAGTTTGCACCAGCAATTTTAACCGTTTGGCGTACTGATCGGTGATGATATTTTTTCTTTCCAGTGCCTGCATAGTCGTTTTGAACAGGTTTTTTCGAATGCTGTGGCTCCGGTGCAGTTTTTCCCGGTACATGTTGTTGTCGGCTATTTTATATATTTCGTTTGTATTTGGCATATTATCATTGGCAATTGCATACCCCATAGACATGTTAAAAGGTAAAATATCCTGCAGGGTATTATTTTCAGTAAAAATCTTTCGCAGCCGGACTATCATATTATCCATGATACGTTTAGTGCATTTTGGAATAAGGATGGCAAATTCATCCCCCCCGGTACGGGCCACGATACCGCGTTTAGTAAGGCTGGCCTTGATGAAGCGGGAGGCTGTTTTAAGTAAATAATCGCCTTTGGCATGTCCAAAAATATCATTGACCAGCTTCAAACCATCCAGATCACAGATGATTATGCCGACAGGATAAAACTTTTTATTATTAAACTCTTTCATCTTTTGGGTAAAGAAAGTACGGTTGTACACCCCGGTAAGGGTATCGTGGATACTAAGATAAGTCAGCTTTTTATAGAGATTTTTGCGTTCGCTGATGTCCATAATTATACCCCGGATGCCGAGGATTTTTTCGTTTTTAACGATAGGTATGGAATGTACGAGGATCGGAAATTTATATCCGTTAGTTTTTTGCGCAATATATTCCACGACGCCCAGTTTTTTACCCGTCATAACTGACTTCATATTTCTTATCATTCGGGAACGGTCTTCGGGAACAATGGAATCAAAAATACTGATGCTTTCGACGTCCGTATGGATATCATAACCAAAGAATTCATAACACCTTTTATTGTAAAAAAGCACCTTGCCGGTCAGATTCGTTTCAAAAATCACCTCTTGCAGAGTATCCAGCACTTCTTTATTATGAATATTATTTTCCTGGAGGGTTAAGAAACGGTCCTCCAGTTCAATAAGTTTCTGTCGGGTATGATGCAGTTCACACAATAATTGTTCTTTTGTTTTTTCAGAATCATGCAACATAATATCCCCCTGATACTCAAATGGTGAAACTATATCAACATTATAGTACACATAGTCCCATATTGAAAAATAATTAATAAAATATTTTTTTGTGATACTGGCAAACCGGGAATGTTAGGGGAGAAAAATCTGGCAACGAAGAGGCGAAAGAGCTTTTTCTCAAGCTTCTTTTTCAAACCAGACTTCCTGTAAAAGACTGATAGCCGGTTCGATATGTTCCCGCGGGATACCCCCATATGATAAAAGAACCAGAGGGTATTGGGTCTGTGTCGTCTTCATGTAATAATGGGAAAGGGGGATTACTTTTACGCCGACTTTTTCGGCCAATTTCGCTATTTCATCAGAATGGTAAGCCGATTTGATTTTTAAAAGGACGTGTAATCCGGTTTCTCTACCGGCTATTTCTACTCTGTCGCCCATGATCCTGTTGATTGCTTCCGTAAGTATTTGATTCTTTTTGGCATAGATTTTTCGCAATTTGCGGATATGTTTCTCAAATAATCCTTCTTTCATAAATAAAGAAAGGGCAATTTGTTCGATTTTTGACGAGGTTTGACTGTATCCGCCCAGTTGAAACAGGTGTTTAGCAAACAAGTCCTCCGGTAAGATCATGTAGCTTATCCTGAGGGAAGGTAAAAGTATTTTAGAAAACGAGCCCATATAAATAACCCTCTCCCCATTATTCAAACCTTGCAAAGAAGGGATAGGCCTGCCGAAATAGCGCAGCTCACTGTCATAATCATCTTCGATGATCAATGACTCATTGAGGTGGGCCCAGTTTAAAAGCTGGATCCTGCTGTTGATGGGCATGGTCGTGCCCATCGGAAACTGGTGGGAAGGGCTTACATAGACGATTTTAGCCTGACTTTCGGAAAGCTGTTTGATGTTGATGCCATCTTCGCCCAGTTGAATGGGAGTAACCTTATAATCGTGGTCTTTAAAAATAACCTGGGCTTTTTTAAAGCCGGGGTCTTCAAAAGCAATGGTTGGATAGGAAGGTTTGAGAATAGCGGCCAGGATATTTAACAAACTTTGTACTCCCGCGCCCACAATGATCTGCTCCGGGGTGCAGACGACCCCTCTGGATTGATGAAGGTATTTGGCGATTTCCTTTCTCAGTTCCGGCTCGCCCTGGAAAGAGCCATAGGATAAAAACCGGGTGGATTCCCGAAGAGCTTTATTTATATACCTTTTCCAAACAAGAAAACTAAAGGCGTCCTGATCAATATCTTCAGTCATAAAATCATATTCCACGGCCTTTGTTTCACTATTTTTTTCACTGGGAAGGGGATGGCCGCAGGTTTTCTTATTATATGGAAAGCTGTTGCTTTCAATAGGGCTGACATAGTAACCGACTTTAGGCGCACTTAATATATAACCCTCCATACATAACTGGTGATAAGTTGTTTCAATGGTAGTGCGGCTCATATTCAAATAATTTGCCAACTGCCTGATGGAAGGAAGTTTAGTGTTCTTTTCTATCGCTCCGCAACTGATTTCCTGCTTTATATACTCGTACAACTGAATATAATAAGGCGTTTTGCTGGAACTATCAATTTTAACAGAAAGCTGTAACATCTGCGCACCCTCCCAACTGTCCTTATAAAAAACAACAAAACTGTCACTTACATAGTATCCAGATCTATATTATATTATAAATAAAATCAGGATAGCAAACAATAGTTTATTGGAGTGATCGGGTATGCGCATTTTAAATACTAAACAACTGGCAGCATCAGGTTTAATGGCAGCTTTGGTTTTCGTTGGCACGATGATTATTCAGATACCTTCCCCGACCAGAGGATATATCCACGCAGGGGATAGTATGGTATATCTGTGCGGAATCATCTTAGGCCCCGTTGCAGGCGGTTTGGCCGCCGCTATTGGATCGGTGCTGGCCGATCTGTTTTCCGGTTATGGAATATACGCGCCGGCGACCTTTTTTATTAAAGGATTGGATGCTCTAATCATAGGGTATTGTTTTTCCGCCTTAACGCAAAAAAGCGATCCGTGGGATAAAAAACTGCCCGTTTTAGTTTTGGGTGTTTTCTTGGGCGGAGGAATTATGATTACCGGATATCTTGGCTATGAAACCTTTTTGTACGGATATGCTGTTGCCTTGGCGGGGGTTATCGGGAACATAACGCAAGCGGTTGGCGGCGGTGTTCTGGCCCTGCCGCTTTTCCTCATTCTGGATAAAATGAACATACTTGAAAAATAAAATTACCGATAAGGAAAGGATGTAAGGCGCTTTACATCCTTTCCTTTTTTTTGAAATGTTACATAAAAAAATAGTAAAATGAACTAACTGTTACAACTTAATTATGTAAAAAATCGGTTAAAAAATTAATATTAATAAAACGTGATAGAAAATTAGGGTAATTATGGTATTAGAGCAGGAATATTTATCACATAAGTAGAATATAGCCTTGTGGTCAATACATTTATATGAAATGTCATTATACTTATTTACCGGGAGATGAAAACCATGAAAATACCCTTATTAGTGTGGCTATTACAGGGGGTGCCTGAATCTTTAGCTTTAGCTACATTCGTAATGAGTAATGAGAAAAGAAAATTACAGTGGAATATTATCCTGACCATTGGGTTAATACAGGCTGTAATTTCCTACATAGTCCGGTTGTTGCCTTTTACCCCCGGGGTCCATACTATGATCCTGATGACGACCTTATCTGTCCTGAGTATTTTAATCGGAAAAATCGAAATGAAGAAAGCGGTAAGGATCAATATTATTATTGTAGCTTTTCTCATTATCTTCGAGGCTGTTTTTTTTAACCTGATGATATACTTTAAAATTGTTTCATATGAAGCTTTAAGTTCAGATCAAATCGTACGGATCTTATTCGGAACGCCTCAAACGATACTGATCTTACTTGCCGCTTATTTTATCAGGAGGAAAAACAGATAACAAAGACGCGGGGGATATCATGACTTACTTACGCTGCAGTACGAAAATCAGCGCCTATCTCAGCAAACAACTCAACTATTCGCATGAAAAAAGCATTATCTTAGCGTATGCTATTGACAGCATTGTGCTGTCAATAGCGGGTTTTCTGTTTATTATGGTGATTGCGCTGCTGTTCGGGGTTGTAAAAGAAACCTTTTTTGCTGCGCTGGCAGGGGGTATTTTACGTAAATTTAGCGGGGGGGTGCATTGTTCAACTGCCTTTCGCTGTTTAGTAATGGGGGCGATTATTTATCCCATTATCGGGATACTGGCAAATTTGCTGTTTTTATATCATCAGTCCTTTCCCGGATATTACTTGTTGATCATTGTGTCGGGAGTAGTTTGTATAATCATTGTATATCTATATGCACCGGTAGACTCTACAGCTAAGCCCATTATATCGTTAACGTTCAGAAAAAAGCTCCGTATATCGTCTATGCTTACCGTCTTGATTTTCTGCGCTATAAGTATGGCTACAATAACTTCTAATATTAGTATTTCGATTATGGGTGGTTTATTATTTCAAGCCATTACACTTTTCCCGGCATTTTCTAATTAAGGAGGTGATAAGCAATGAGTAAAGTAAAAATGGTTTTGTTAACACTGATCTCTTCAACGCTGTTTCTCTTAGCTACTATCAGTTCCGCCTTTGCGTGCATGGTATGGATGTACCAACCGGAAACGCCGAAAAGCCTTATCAGGTAAATATGTGAAGTGGAGTATTCCGCTTCACCTTGGTTTTACTATGAAAATAGTAATACTTTTTAATCAGCATAGGTGTAACACAGGCTTCTGCCGGCGCTAAAGGCTCGGCATAAGCCGTGTTTCCCTTGCGGGGGAGGATATTATTGATAAAACTGGAGTTTATCAGAAATAAGAAAATTGAAGAATATGTTTTTATCTCCCAGGTGGTTTTTCTTTTATTAGTGGGAATTTTGCTGGTAAGAGTTTATAGTCAAACTACCAATACAATAATATCTTTATACAAGAATTTTATATTACTGATAATTCCAGTATCAGCGGTCATCATAATCAAATCCCTTGAAAAAAAGGGTTTATTTAGAAACAGGGTATTCACAGATTTATTAATTAACTCATTATATTTAATTACTACATTATGGTTATTGACCGAGGAGCGGGAGAGCTTTTTTAAGTTTTTGATTTTAATGCCTGTGGTTGTTTCGGCATTGCAGTATGGTACGGTCAGGGGATACTTCTGGGCGCTGATGGCAACGGGAGGTTTACTTATTGCGTCTTGGGTCCAGGGGTCGCAAAAACTAGACGTCGATATCCTGGTGATCGGAGTCATTTGGCTTTTTGCCTGGCTCTTGGGGAAAATGTCGGATACTGAAAAGAATATTAGAGATGCATTGCAGCAGCAGGCGTCTATAGATGAGATGACAGGAGTATATAACCACCGGAGTTTTTATTATTATCTCGAAGAAAGTTTTCTTAAGGCTAAACTGGCGAAAAAAAAGCTGACGCTCATTATGCTTGATGTCGACTTTTTCAAATATTATAATGACGCCTACGGACATAAAAAGGGTGACGAGGTTTTAAGTAAACTGGCTAAAGTCATCGAAAGTACGATCGGTAATTGGGGAATATGCGCCAGGTATGGAGGGGACGAATTTGCGGTCATTCTCCGGGATTGCGACGGCGAGGTGGGCGTTGGCATTGGAGAAGCCATCCGCAAAAAAATAGAGGGCACCGAGTTTGAAGGCGCTAACATTTTACCCGGCGGGCACTTAACAATTTCCGTGGGCGTAGCGAGTTATCCGGATAATGCCGATACTAAAGAGAGCCTTGTAGAAAGGGCTGACGAGGCCTTATATAAAGCGAAGTATACCAATACTAACAAAGTGGAGTTGTATTATTCTGTTTTTGATGAAATTGGGCATTCCTTACAGGATCAAGACAGGGATCTATTAAATTCCATGCGGACACTCATGATGGTGGTAAATGCCAAAGACCGCTATACGTACGGACACTCGGAACGGGTTATGCATTATGCTACCCAAATCGGCACTAAAATGGGTATGTGGGAAGGAGAAATACAAGATTTAATTGCCGGCGCAATGCTTCATGATATTGGGAAGATTGAAGTTACCAGAGAGATCTTGAATAAACCGGGAAAGCTGACCAAGGAAGAATGGGAAGCTATTTGTCAGCATTCTGTCTGGGGTGCGGATATAATTCGCCCCATCTCCGCTTTAAAAGGAGCTATTGATATTGTTTTATACCACCATGAAAATTATGACGGGACAGGCTATCCTTACGCTAAAGCGGGAAAAGATATCCCTTTGGGCGCTAGGATCCTCAGAGTCGCGGATAGTTTTGACGCCATGGTCAGTAACCGTCCCTATAAAAGATCTTTATCAGTAAGCAAAGCAATTGATGAATTGATTAAGTATAGGGGGATTTATTATGATCCGGATGTTTTGGATGTATTTATTGAATACATTAATCAAACAGACGTTCTGGCATTCAATCCCGGTTTGAATTAAATAGCATTGATTTAACATTGTTTCCCAGGCATTTGCCTGGGACTTTTTGGAAATAATGAAGATAAACTAAATAATAAAATAGAGGAAGGTGATTTGCGTGGTAGAATTTATCGCTATGTTTCCGCACCCTCCGATTGCCGTGCCTGAGGTTGGGGGAGCGGAAACGGCGAAGGTAAACGCTACGGAAAAGGCGATGGAGAACCTGGCCCAAGAAATCGCTGCTGTGCGTCCTCAAGTCATAGTGGCAATTTCACCCCATGGGCACGTTTTTAGCGACGCTATAACCATTACCGCACTTTCGGTGCTGGAAGGCGATTTAGGACAGTTCGGCGCTTCGGGGATAAAGATGGCTTACCCTTTGGCTGAACAAGCGGCTGACTTCATCAGGGAGTCTTGCCGGGGGAGCCAGATATCTTGCTATGCTTTAGATAAAGAAATCCTAAGAAAATACAAATTATCCATGAAGCTGGATCATGGTTTGGTAGTACCTTTTTCCTTTCTGAAAAAAGCCGGTTGGCAAGGAGAGATCGTACCTGTCAATATGGCCTTTTTACCCTATGAGGAGCTTTACCATTTTGGCAAATTACTTAACGAAGGGATGGAAAAGCTGGGTAAAAAATGGGTATTATTGGTTAGCGGCGATATGTCCCACCGCCTGACTGCCGACGCGAACGCCGGTTATTCTCCACAGGGGGCGGTCTTTGATAATACGGTCAGGCAATGCCTTGCCCGGGGGGATGTCCGGAAAATCTTGGACCTGGACCCGGAACTCATCGAAGAAGCAGGCGAATGCGCATTGCGTCCCCTTGTGATGGGGCTTGGCGTACTGGACGGCTATGAGATGAAAACACGCGAATTGTCTTACGAAGGGCCTTTCGGGGTGGGATATCTGGTTTGTAAAATAGAAGCCGGATCTTACAACAAAGATAGGGAATATGTGGAGGAGTTTTATAAAAGGCGTAAAGAACATAGCAGAAGGGGGCGGATTAAAGAATCGGAGCCGGTCAGATTAGCCCGGGAAAGTATTCATACCTACTTAACGACGGGGAAACAATTAAAAGCCGCGCAGAATGAACAGGGGCTTTTTGCTCAACAGGCGGGCGCTTTTGTTTCGTTAAAAAAACACCGCCGGTTGCGGGGGTGTATAGGTACCATCGAACCGACCCAGGAAAATTTAGGGCAGGAAATTATTAAGAATGCCCTATCGGCGGCTTTACATGATCCCAGATTCGAGCCGCTGCAGATAGAGGAGTTAGAGGACGTCACTATTTCCGTAGATGTCTTGGAAAAACCGGAAGCGATCGATACAACAGCGCAGTTGGATCCTAAGAGGTATGGCGTTATTGTTACCCGCGGCAATAGAAGAGGCTTGCTGCTCCCGGATTTGCCCGGAATCGAAAATGCCGCCGAACAGGTTCGTATTGCCAAAGAGAAGGCAGGGATCATGCCGCAGGAAAAGGTTGCTCTGGAAAGATTCCGGGTCACTCGCTATGTCTAGCAGGAAAAGCTGCGTGAAGGGGTTGGATTATTGGATTGTCAAAGATCAAAAAAGCCGCCGGGTGCAGTGTCTGCTTTGCCCTCATGTTTGTGTGATCTCTCCGGGGGAAACGGGATGTTGCAGAGTGCGCTCCAATGAGGATGGGAAATTATATGTCGAAAACTATGGCCTGGTCACGGCTTGCGCCATTGATCCCCTTGAAAAAAAGCCTTTTAAAAGATTTTACCCTGGTAAGAATGTTTTGTCCCTTGGCACCTTTGGTTGTAATCTCGCCTGTAGTTTTTGCCAAAACTGGAGGATCTCCCAGGGTGAAACCCCGCCCAGCCGGTACCTTTCGCCGGAGGAAGCTGTGGAAAAGGCCCTCAAGTATGTTCCCGCAGGCAATATCGGCATTGCTTATACCTATTCCGAACCCTTGATGTGGTATGACTATGTATTGGATACGGCCAAACTTGTCAAAAAAGCCGGGCTCAAGAATATTCTGGTCACAAATGGTTATATCAACCCGCAGCCGTTAACCGGCCTCCTGCCTTATTTGGATGCGGTAAATTTAGATGTAAAGGCTTTTACAAACCAGTTTTACCAAAAGGTCTGCCGGGGAACCTTACAACCAGTGTTAAGAAGCGCTCAGGCGTTTGCGAAACATTGCCATTTGGAAATTACCACCCTGGTCATACCCGCCTTAAACGACTCCCCGGATGAAATCAGGGAACTATCTCAGTGGATCAAGGGAATTGATCCCAACATCCCCCTGCATATCAACCGCTACTTTCCTAATTACCATATGTCTTTGGCTCCCACACCTGTTCAAACCATGGAGAGATTAAAGGCAGTTGCCCAGGAAGCTTTGCCATACGTTTTCTTGGGTAATGTGTAGATACTGTTTGAACTTTCTTGGCCGGGCCGGAAGGATATGCTGAAATTTTAGCGAAGTATAACTATTCAAGTATTTAGTGAGGTAAGTAGAGGATGCGGGTCATTGAGGTAGATCAGCTCAAAGAAGGCATGAAAATTGCTAAAACAATTTATGACGATAATGGGAGAGTCTTGTTAAGCGCCGGCTCGATTTTGTCGTCCCGTTATATAAAAAAACTATATATGTATGGGATTCCTTTTGTTTATATCGAAGATGAGATCATCGGGCCTTTACATGTTGATGATCTTATCAATGACCGGGTCAGGATTCAAACGGTAAAGGCTTTGAAAAATGTTGTGGAAAGCTCCCGTATGCAGAAAGACATTGATTTAAGACCGGTAAGCTCCCTGGTCAATAAGATCCTGGACGACTTAAAAGGCGAACCGGGGATGCTGGTGCAATTGCTGGATATGCGCAGCGCCAATATGTATTTATACAACCATTCAGTGGGGGTATGTGTTCTTAGTATTTTGACAGGGATGGCTTTGAATCTTGATGATATAAAAGTAAAACACCTGGGTATGGGGGCGCTATTGCATGATATTGGTAAATCGTTAAGCCCTGGTCCGGAACACACGATCCATGGCTTTGAAATTTTGCGGAATAACAAAGCATTAAACGTGATGATTGCCCATACGGCCTATCAGCATCATGAGAGCTATAACGGCTCAGGTTTTCCCAGACAGCTCCAGGGTGAAAACATTCATTTGTTTGCGGCCATCACCGGCGTGGCCAACTTCTATGATAATATAATATCCCACCCGGTACCGGAAAAACGCCTTTATCCATATCAAGCTTTAGAGGTGATTTTGGCGGAAAGCGGACACTCCTTTCATCCGGAGATCGTGAAAGCGTTTTGTCATAATATAGCCCCCTATCCTATTGGTACGGCTGTCCGCTTAAATAATGGCGCAACGGGAGTGGTGATTTCCGTACCGCGCAGTTTCCCGACCCGGCCGGTTGTCAAGTTGATTACAAATCCGGTGGGTATTTTGCTGGCCTCGTTTCCTGAGTTGGATCTTATGAAAGAAACATCCTTATTTGTGATTGACATTCTCAGTGAACAAGAACGGAGGGATATCGTTGTCAAATGATCCAGCTCAAATCGGCTGGTTTTTTTACTGGGGTACCCCCTAAGGTGTTGCATATTTATACAAATACACGTATAATTATAAAATGAATCAATAAATTTGGGGTGAGAAAATGATCAAAGTTAGTATTTTGGGTTCCACCGGTTATGCTGGGCAGGAATTGGTTAAAATGTTGGTCCGGCATCCCGAAGCGGAGATTGTTGGTTTGGGTTCGCAAAGTTATATCAAACAGCCTTTTTCTAAGGTATATCCCCTTTTCAGGGGTATCTTAGATATGGAGTGCCAAGGTATTTCAGATAACGATCTAATTGAAAAGGCGGATATAATATTCCTGGCGTTGCCCCATGGGATGAGTGTGCCTTTGGTGGAAAATGTCCTTAAACAGGGTAAAAAGGTGATTGATTTAGGCGCGGATTTTCGTCTTCAATCGCCCGCTGTTTATAGCGACTGGTACAAAACAGCAGGGCCAACCCCAGCCCAATTGGCGGAGGCGGTCTATGGACTCCCCGAACTCAAAAGGGAGCCGATCAAAAAGACAAAGCTCGTCGCAAATCCAGGCTGCTATCCCACCACGGTCCTCTTGGGGTTAGCGCCTCTATTGAAGAAGAAAATAATCAATACAAACCATATCATTATCGACAGTAAATCCGGAGTGAGCGGGGCGGGGCGGGGCCTGGCGGTCAGCTCGCTTTACAGTGAAGTGAACGAAGACTTAAAAGTATATGGCTTGCCCCGGCACCGGCATACTCCGGAAATCGAACAGGAATTGTCCCGGTTAGGACAAAAGGACATTAGAGTCACCTTTACTCCCCATTTGGTTCCCATGACCCGCGGAATGCTCAGCGCTATTTATACAATTCCCGTAAAGCCTGTTACACAGGAGGAAATCCAGACGGTTTACGAGGAATTTTACCGGGATGAAGCTTTTATCCGTATTTTCCCAAAAGGTGAGTTTCCCCATACCAAGTGGGTTTTGGGTACTAATTTCTGTGATATTGGTTTAAATTTAGATGACAGAACAGGTAAATTGACGATCATCTCGGTCATTGATAATTTGATCAAGGGAGCATCGGGGCAAGCTATCCAAAATATGAATATTATGTTTGGCTTAGCTGAAAATGCAGGCTTGCAAAAAATTGCATTATATCCATAGGGAGGCAGTAGAATGAGATTACAGAAGATAATCGGGGGCGGGATCACATCACCCCAAGGGTTTACGGCCGGCGCCGCTATGGCGGCGATCAAAAAGCCGGACCGTTATGACCTAGCCCTGGTTTTTTCCCTGATACCTGCGGCGGCGGCAGGAGTCTACACAACTAACAAATACCAGGCCGCGCCGGTACAACTCACCAAACAAAGCTTATCCAGAGGTATAGCGCGTGGAATTGTCGCAAACAGCGGATGCGCGAATGCTTGTACCGGCGAAGAGGGCATGAGGCATGCGAAGGCTATGGCTAGAAAATCTGCGGAGATGATCGGTTGTGATCCCCAGGAGATTGCGGTAGCCTCGACGGGAGTCATTGGAGTGCAATTGCCTATGGAGGAGATATTGCGGGGTATAGAAACGGCCGGACACGGTATGTCGGCTGAGAACGGGCATTTGGCGGCGCGCGCTATTATGACGACAGATACCTTCGCCAAAGAAACAGCCTTGGAATTCAAATTGGATGGAAAAAAGGTCATGATAGGGGCTATGGCTAAAGGTTCGGGGATGATACACCCCAATATGGCCACTATGCTCGCTTTTATTACAACAGACGCCGCAATAACACCGCGGTGTTTAACAGGAGCGCTTTCCTGGGCAAACGGCAATACGTTTAATATGATTACAGTGGATGGAGATACTAGCACGAATGATATGCTGGTCGTTCTGGCTAACGGAATGGCTGGGAATAATCCTGTTTATACTGCTAAAAGTCTCAACTATCTTATCTTTAGAGAGGCTTTAGCCCAGGTTTGTACTGATTTGGCTAAAATGATTGCCCGGGACGGGGAAGGCGCTACAAAGCTTTTTGAGGTCCGGGTATTGCATGCCCTCAGGAGAGAGGATGCCAAAAGGGCGGCTAAAAGTATAGCCGGATCTAATTTAGTAAAGGCGGCTATGTTTGGAGAAGACGCCAACTGGGGCCGGATCATCTGCGCTTTGGGATATTCGGGGGCGGATTTTGACCCGGATACGGTTGACGTATACTTAGGGGATGTGAAGGTGTCTGAAGACGGCTGCGGGCTGGCTTTTGACGAGGCCAGGGCCGCTGAGATACTCCATGAAAAAGAGGTTGTCGTCACAGTGGATCTTAAACAGGGAGATACTGCCGCTACAGCCTGGGGCTGTGACTTGACTTATGATTATGTTAAAATAAACGGTTCCTACCGGACTTAACTGCAACTAACCGTCAACAAACCATATCAACTGACTTGGAGGGATAAAAGATGCTCACAGCTTTGGAAAAGGCGGATGTCTTAACGGCTGCCTTGCCTTATATTCAAGCGTTCGCCGGTAAAACCATTGTGATAAAATATGGCGGTCATGCTATGGTAAATCCGGAATTGGAAAAATTGGTATTGAAAGATATTATTCTTATGAAGCTGGTGGGTATGAACCCTGTCATTGTTCACGGAGGGGGACCCATTATTGATCAATGGCTGCAAAAGGTTAATATCCAGCCCCGCTTTGTCAACGGTTTACGCGTCACGGATGAAGCTACCATGGAAATGGTGGAAATGGTCCTGGCAGGTAAAATCAATAAAGGGATCGTTAACCTGATAAACCAATTTGGCGGCCGGGCGGCGGGGTTATGCGGAAAAGACGGGGGCTTGATCCTGGCCCGCAAAAAACAAAATGCCAAATTGGATCTGGGTTTGGTGGGAGAGGTTGTTACCATTGACCCGGGAATTATTCATTGCCTGATCCGGGAAGGATATATCCCGGTAATCGCTCCTATCGGGGTAAACGGGCAGGGCGAAACGCTCAATATTAACGCCGATTATGTTGCGGGCGCCTTAGGCGGAGCCTTAAAGGCCCACAAACTGATCTTATTGACCGACGTAGAAGGTATCTACTTAGGAGAAGAAGACGGACAAAAACAGTTGGCTTCCCGCCTCAATGCCCAAGAGATCCCGCAACTTATTCATAAGGGCGTGATCAGGGGAGGGATGATCCCGAAAGTGGAAAGCTGTCTGGCTGCCTTGGAAAAAGGAGTGGAGAACGTTCACGTGGTCGATGGAAGGAAAGCCCACTCCCTGCTCTTAGAGATTTTTACTAATGAGGGGATCGGGACCATGGTGGTCAAAAGCTAAGGGGAAAGAGGACGGTAAATCATGGATAATGAGAAAATCAGCGGATTAGGTTTGGAACATGTCATGAATACTTATGCGCGTTTGCCTTTTGCTCTGGTAAAGGGGAAGGAGAGCTTTGTCTGGGATGCCGACGGCAGGGAATATTTGGATATGACCAGCGGGATCGCGGTTAATAATATCGGCCATTGTCATCCCAAAGTGGTAGAAGCTGTTTGCGGGCAAGCCTCAATACTGTTACATTGTTCAAACCTGTATTGGATAGAACCTCAAGTCAGATTGGCAAAGCTTCTTACCGATAATTCGTGCGGGGAAAAGGTCTTTTTTTGCAATAGTGGGGCTGAAGCCAACGAAGGAGCCGTTAAACTAGCCAGAAAATGGTCCTATAATAAATTTGGGCCAGGCCGTTATGAGATCATTACCACGTATAACTCTTTCCATGGGCGGACCCTGGGGGCTTTGGCCGCAACAGGCCAGGAGAAATACCAAAAAGGATTTGAGCCGTTGCCGGCAGGTTTTACCTATGTGCCCTATAATGATTTGGCTGCCCTGAAAGAGGCGGTGACTTCCAAAACTTGTGCGGTTTTACTGGAACCGGTCCAGGGAGAGGGCGGGGTTTACGCCGCCTCCCAGGAGTATTTAAAGG
The DNA here is from genome assembly GCA_002408285.1 of Peptococcaceae bacterium UBA5318. GTDB lineage: Bacteria > Bacillota > Peptococcia > DRI-13 > UBA5318 > UBA5318. Next base: position 51,931 of record DHRG01000023.1, read on the forward strand.
GAGTGCGGGCCCTTTGCGATGAAAAGGACCTGCTGTTGTTATTGGATGAGGTACAGACAGGGTTAGGCCGCACCGGCACATTATTTGCCTATGAGCATTATGGCATTGAACCGGATGTATTCACCCTTGCCAAGGGACTGGGAGGAGGCGTGCCTATTGGCGCTATGATCGGCAAAGGCGAGGCGGCGGAAACGTTTAAGCCGGGCGACCACGCTTCTACCTTTGGTGGAAACCCGCTGGCCGCTTCAGCGGCGATCGCCGCCTGTTCCGTAATCCTGGATGAGAAATTGCCGCAGCAAGCAGAAGAGAAAGGGCGGTACATCAAGGAAAGATTCTTCAGGATGCAAAAGAAGTATTCTATTATTCAGGAGATACGGGGTTTGGGCCTTTTAGTGGGCGTAGAGTTGGCCGCGGATGCGCAGCCGCTGGTGGAAAAATGCCTGGAACAGGGACTGCTGCTTAATAGTGTTCAGCATAAAGTTTTACGATTGGCGCCCCCGCTTAACATCTCCTATGAGAGCCTGGACCGGGGAATGGAAATAATTGAGAATGCGCTGGCCGAACTCTGGTAAGTACATTAGAAAGGGGAGTGAATTATTATGATCTTAAAAGGCAGGGATTTTATTGACCTGGCTGATTTTAGCCGGGAAGAAATAAATTATCTTCTTCAGTTGGCTAAAGAGCTAAAGGCTAAACAAAAGGCCGGAATACCCCATGAGATATTAAAGGGAAAAAATCTGGCTATGATATTCCAAAAATCTTCCACCCGTACCCGGGTATCCTTTGAAGTAGCCATGTATCAGTTGGGCGGCCTGGCTATGTTCCTAAATAAAAATGATTTACAGATGGGCCGGGGCGAGCCTATCGAGGATACGGCGCGGGTTTTAGCCAGATTTTCCGACGGGATCCTCATTAGAACATTTAGTCATCAGGAGGTCCTGGACTTGGCCCGGTTTTCCAGTGTCCCGGTAATCAATGGCTTGACGGATGACCATCACCCTACCCAGGTGATGGCCGACTTGCTGACGATTTGGGAACATAAGGGGACCTTAGCCGGGCTCAAAATAGTTTATGCCGGGGACGGAAATAATGTAGCCGGCAGCTTACTATATGGGGCTGCCTTAACGGATATGGAAATAGTCGTTGCCTCTCCGGAAGGTTATCAACCCGATCCCGCCGTGGTCAGGAAGGCTAAAAAAATGGCGGGGGATCCGGAGAAGATAGCGGTTATGAGCGACTTGCATAAGGCTGTACAAGACGCAGATATATTATATACGGATGTATGGGCCAGCATGGGGCAGGAAGATGAAGCCCTTAAACGCAGGAAGGACTTGGAGGTTTATCAAATTAACAAGGAGATCCTGGCCCGGGCCAAAAAAGATGCGATTGTGCTGCACTGTCTTCCGGCCCACCGGGGTGAAGAGATTACGGTGGAGGTCATGGAAGGACCGCAATCAGTAGTTTTTGATGAAGCTGAAAACAGGCTTCACGCCCACAAGGCGATTTTAGCGGCGTTGCTTTAGGGGTACAATCAGGATATTAGAATATCAGGACAAGGGAGGAACAGTTAATGAAAAAAGTAGTTTTAGCTTATTCGGGAGGGCTGGATACCTCGATCATCATCCCCTGGCTAAAAGAAAATTACGGGTATGAAGTAATCGCCATGGCGGCGGATGTCGGACAAGGCGAAGAACTGGATCCTTTGCAGGAAAAAGCCATTAAAACCGGAGCCGCCAAGATATATATCGAGGACCTAAAAGAGGAATTTGTACGGGATTATATCTTTCCCACACTCAAAGCGGGAGCTGTTTACGAAGGGAAATACCTCTTGGGGACTTCTTTTGCCCGCCCGCTGATTGCCAAAAGAATGGTGGAAATTGCCAAGCTTGAGGGCGCCGAGGCCGTTGCCCATGGGGCGACGGGTAAAGGCAACGACCAGGTCCGTTTTGAACTGACTGTAAAGGCTCTGGCCCCGGAATTGAAGATCATCGCACCGTGGCGGTTGTGGGACCTTAAATCACGGGAAGAAGAAATAGATTATGCGGTGGAACGCAATATATCGGTTCCGGTGAGCAAAGCCCGTCCTTATAGTATGGACAGGAACCTCTGGCATTTGAGCCATGAGGGGGCTGATTTGGAAAATCCGGCTAATGAACCGAAAGACGATGTTCTTTTGTTGACAACACCGCCTGAAAAGGCGCCCGACCATCCCACCTATGTGGAGATCGAGTTTGTCAAGGGTATTCCTGTGTCGGTGGATGGGCGGAAATTAGGCCCTGTTCAGCTCGTGGAAAAATTAAACGAGATCGCCGGGGCTAACGGGGTAGGAATCGCCGATATGGTCGAGAACCGCTTGGTGGGCATGAAATCCAGGGGAGTTTATGAAACTCCGGGCGGAACCGTTTTGTATACGGCCCATCAGGAATTAGAACTGTTGACCTTGGATCGCGCAACCCTGCACTATAAACAGCTTATTGCGCAGCGCTATGCGGAGCTGGTCTACGACGGAGTATGGTTCCATCCCCTGCGGGAGGCCTTGGACGCGTTTGTGAATGTTACGCAGGAAACCGTCACCGGATCGGTGCGCCTGAAGCTCTATAAAGGGAACTGCGTCCCTGCCGGCGCTAAATCACCCTATTCTTTATACAACGAAGAATTTGCCACCTTTGGTGCGGAGCAGGTCTATAACCAGAAGGATGCGGAAGGGTTCATCAATCTTTTCGGCTTACCCCTCACAGTACGCGCACTGATGAAGAAAAAGGCAGGGCTGGAATAATGAAACTCTGGGGCGGCCGATTCCAGAAAGATACCGATCGAAGGGTCGAGGATTTTCATTCCTCGATCCATTTTGACCAACGCCTCTATCGTTATGATATTCAAGGCAGTATAGCCCATGCCCGAATGCTGGCGGAGCAGGGGATTATCGGAAAAACGGAGGCCCAGCAGATCATCGCCGGCCTGCAGTCTATTCTGGAAGATATTGAAACGGGTAAGATTGAGTTTTCCCAGGATGCGGAAGACATCCACATGAATATTGAAACCCTGCTGACTTCCAGGATCGGGTCCGCCGGCAAGAAGCTGCATACGGGGCGGAGCCGCAATGACCAGGTGGCCCTTGATACCCGGTTGTTTTTAAAAGCGGAAATCACAAAGATCCGGCAGCTTCTCCTGGCGCTGCTGGAAGTCCTGGTCAACAAAGCCGCGGAGCATACCGGAACCATTATGCCGGGCTATACCCATCTGCAGATAGCGCAGCCCGTTACGCTGGGGCATCATCTCCTGGCCTACTTTGAGATGTTTAAGCGGGATTTGGAGAGGCTGGGGAATTGTTATGACCGGACCGATGTTATGCCCTTGGGAGCGGGGGCGCTGGCCGGGACCACTTTCCCCCTGGACAGGGAAATGGTGGCCCGGGAACTGGGGTTCGCGCACGTTACGGAAAACAGCCTTGATAGCGTCAGTGACAGGGATTATCAAATTGAGTTCCTGTCGGCGGCTTCCTTACTGATGATGCATCTTTCCCGCTTTTGTGAAGAAATCATCCTCTGGTCCAGTCAGGAGTTTGCCTTTGTGGAATTGGACGACGCCTACAGTACGGGCTCTTCGATTATGCCGCAAAAGAAAAACCCGGACGTGGCGGAGCTGATCCGGGGGAAAACAGGCCGTGTCTATGGGGATTTGTTTAGTTTGCTTACAGTAATGAAAGGCCTGCCGTTAGCCTATAACAAGGATATGCAGGAAGATAAGGAAGCTCTCTTTGACGGCGTCGATACGGTCGCCAAATGTCTTCTCACCTTTACTCCTATGCTGTCGACCATGACTTTTAAAAAAGAACGCCTGGTTCAGGCGGCCGCACAAGGCTATTCCAACGCCACGGATCTAGCCGATTATCTGGTAATCAAAGGCTTGGGCTTTCGGGACGCCCATCATGTGGCGGGCCATCTGGTAAACTACTGTCTACGTTGCGGGAAGCCGTTGGAAGATTTGTCCCTGGAAGAAATGCGTCAAGGTTGTCTGGTCTTGGGCGAACAGGGCCAAAAATGGCAAGAAGCCATCGCAGAAGACGTTTATGAAACCTTAAAGCTTGAAACCATAGTGGGACGCCGGCAGACATACGGAGGGACAGCGCCGTATCAGGTGGCGAAAGCGGTGGAACGGGCACGGCAGTACATCAAAGAGTCCGGCCGGTTTGCCCAGCCATAGCTCAACTATCAATGAAAAGCCTTATAGGGGGTGGATATGACAAATGACTGCCGACAAACTGACCAACCGTTATACCCTCGCGGAAGAGATCTTTAACAGTGTGACCCACGGGATAGGAACTCTGCTCAGTATCGCCGCCTTCGTTATATTGGTTGCTTTGGCTTCTGTGGATGGAAACGCGAGAGAAATTACGAGTTTTAGTATTTATGGATTCACTTTGTTTTTTCTTTATTTATCCTCCACTCTTTACCATAGTGTGTTTAATGAAAAGGCGAAACAAGTTCTGCGGGTGTTTGACCACATCTCGATCTTTCTTTTGATTGCGGGGAGCTACACGCCTATTACCCTCGTATCTATGAGAGGGACTTGGGGCTGGACGCTTTTTGGGATTGTCTGGGCGCTGGCGGTCGCGGGGATCATCCTTAATGTGATCAGCGTCGAAAAAATGAAGCATATTTCTTTGACGTTATATATCCTGATGGGCTGGTTGCTGATTGCCGCTATCAAACCAATGTTGCTGATGATACCGCGCGGGTTGCTCATCATGCTGTTCATCGGCGGGTTGATGTACACCTCAGGTGTTATATTTTATGTATCAAAACGGATTCCCTTTCATCATGGGATTTGGCATTTGTTTGTCCTGGCCGGGAGCGTAATCCATTATATGGGGTTTGTGATTTACCTGGCCTGATCTGACTGCTATGCGGGTTGGCGGGCGGTCAGAGAAATACAAAAACACACCTCTAAGCAATGAAGGTGTGTTTTTTCCATTTAACCGTTACAGCTTTTCAAAGGCCATTGCCATACCCAAACCGCCGGCGACGCAGATAGAAGCCAAACCGTATTTGACGTTGCGCTTAATCATCTCATGAATAAGCGTAGTTGAAATACGTGCGCCGGAGCAGCCGAGAGGATGTCCGAGCGCAATGGCGCCGCCATTGGTATTGACCCGCTCAGGATCAAGACCTAATTCCCGCACACAGGCGACTGACTGTGCGGCAAAGGCCTCGTTAATCTCGAATAATTGGAAATCCTCCAGTGAAAAGCCCTGCGGCCTGAGAAATTTATCCATCAGTTTATTCGTTGCGGCGACAGGCCCCATGCCCATGATGCGCGGGTCCACGCCGACCGCGGTACCGGCGATAATTCTTGCCAACGGTTTGATGCCTAACTGCTCCGCCTTATCCGCACTCATTAACAGCAGCGCGGAGGCGCCGTCGTTTCTTCCGGAAGCATTGCCTGCGGTGACAAAACCATCTTTAAAAATGGGTTTGAGTTTGGCAAGCCTTTCCATACTGGTTGTGCGTTTGGGATACTCGTCGACGTCAAAAACAATGGGGTCGCCTTTCCGCTGTGGGATCGTCACCGGTACGATCTCATCCTTAAACCGTCCGGAATCAATGGCGGCTATCGCTTTTTGCTGGCTGGACAGGGCGAAGCAGTCCTGGTCCTCGCGGCTTACGTTAAACTGGCGCGCTATGTTATCGGCGGTCTGGATCATATTGAAAGTGCCGTAAATGTCATGGGGTTGGCTTTTCGGCTGGCTTTCGGTATTGGGATCGACGAACACGTTGTTGCCGTTACCCACGCCGAAACGGGCGTTTCTGATATAAAAGGGCGCGGTGCTCATACTTTCGACGCCACCGGATAGCACGACGTCGGAATAACCGCACTGGATTTGTTGCATGGCACTGAGCACCGCCTGCATGCCGGAGGCACACTGGCGGTGTACGGTATAAGCTGGGGTTGCTTCGGGAATTTGCATCATCAAAGCGGAAACCCGCGTGATGTTGGGCGCGTCGGCGCTTTGTTTGGCCTGTCCGGCGATCACCTCATCAATGAGAGCCTTGTCTACCCCCGCCTTATCAACAGCCCCCTGCATCGCGATGCAGAGCAATTCCTCGGGAAGAACATTTTTGAGTGTTTCGCCGATCGCGCCGATCGGCGTTCTTACTGCGGATACAACAACAACATCTTTCATGTTGAATATCTCCTTATTTTTAGTATGGTTATTTGCTTTGGTCAATTGAAACCGCCGTCGATGGTAATGGTCTGCGCTGTTATATAACTGGCCTCATCAGACGCGAGGAACGCTAACAGTTGAGCGGCCTCGCGCGGATCGCCATAGCGCCGCAGCGGGATCGTCGCAAGCTTTTTCTGTTTGATTTCCTCCGGTACTGCCTGGTACATGTCGGTTAGGATAGAGCCGGGCGCTATGGCGTTTACATTGATGCCATATTTTCCAAGCTCTTTGGCCATGACGCGGGTCATGCCCATGATGCCGGCCTTGGTAGCCGCATAGTTAGTCTGGCCAAAGTTGCCGTTGTAAGCCGAAACCGAAGAACAATGTACGATCTTACCATATCTTTGTTCCATCATGATCGGAACGACTGCTTTACTCATGTAGTAGGTACCTTTGAGGTTGACGTTGATTACCCGCTCAAACTGTTCGTCGGTCATCTTGTAGAATTGCGCGTCGGAGGTGATGCCCGCGTTATTAATCAGAATATCCACGCGTCCGTACTCCTTGACAACATCAATAACCATGGATTTGCACAGCTCGTTCTTGGAAATGTCGACAACAAAGCCCTTGACAGGACCGAATGCCGAGAGCCCGCTGATGGCGGCATCGACCCTCTCCTTACGGCTGCCGCATATTGCGACGGCTGCGCCCTTTTCGAGGAACAGTTGGGCGGCTGCAAATCCGATGCCGGCGCTGCCTCCTGTGATAATAGCGATTTTACCCTTGAGTTTTTTATCCATTTTTATGACCTCCTATAGCACAACTAATAAATTGCTTACGCCGGCTTCTACGGCAGCATTTTTTGCAGCTTCGGGGATACCTCGTATTCCAGTTCGGTTAACGCCGCGATATCTTCCAGCGTGACATCCGGCGCGATTTTTTTCAGGATGACTTTTCTATTTTCAAAGAAGAACATGCCCATTTCGGTTACGACTAGATCGGCCTCGCCCACGCCGGTAACAGGCAACGCACATTTTTTGACCAGCTTGGCCCCGCCGTTTTTATCTGTGTGGGTCATGACAATGATGACCTTTTTTGCGCCTGTGACTAGGTCCATGGCGCCGCCCACGCCCAACTGTTTGCCGTTGGGGATGATCCAGTTGGAGATATCGCCCTGTTGGTCTACTTCAAACGCACCCAGGACGGTGCAATCTATGTGGCCCCCACGGATCATACCGAAAGCGTCGCCGCTGTCGGTATAGCAGCAGCCGGGGGTTTCCAGCACCGGTTGGCGGCTGGCATTAATCAGCATTGGGTGGATCTGATCGCCCTCTGCAAGCGGACCCACGCCGATCATGCCGTTTTCCGCATGCACAAAGATGTTGTCGTTGGCAACATAGTTGGAAACTTGCGTCGGCATGCCCACGCCAAGGTTCAGCACAAAGGTATCCTGCACGTTATCCATCAGCATAGCCACATTTTTGGCGATCCTGACAATTTTGTCGTTTTTACTGAGAACAGCCATCATCTCCCCTCCTTCACGATGGCATTGACAAATATATGCGGGGTGACAATACACTCTGGGTCGAGCTTACCAGACTCCACGATTTCATCCACAAGTGCAATGGTATACTTAGCCGCCATAGCCATGGAGGGATTAAAGTTCCGGGCGGTCTTGCAGTAGATCAGGTTGCCCAGTGTGTCCGCCTTGTACGCCCGGATCAGGGCCGCATCGGCCTGGATGGCCTTTTCCAGCACGTAGGTCTTGCCGTCGAACTGCTTTGTTTCCTTGTCCTCGGCCAGCTTAGTGCCGGCGCAGGTTGCTGTGTAGAAAGCGGGGATGCCTGCGCCCGCCGCCCGTATGGCTTCAGCAAAGGTCCCCTGGGGTACGAGCGTCACGCCGAGTTTGCCCGCATTGAAAGCGTCAGCCACGTCGGTGTTCCAGTTGTAATAGTTGCCGATCATGTTTTTGACCTGGTTATTGCGGAGCAGCTTGCCGATGCCGATGCCGGGGGAACCGGCGTCGTTGGAGATAATCGTCAGATCCTTAGCGCCATGTTCCACCAGTGCGTCCACCAGTGCGTCCGGCGTACCCCGCAGGCCGAAGCCGCCCACCATGACACGGTCCCCGTCCTTGATACGGGAAACTGCGTCCATAATGTCCATTATTTTATTTATTCGCATAGACCCTCCTAATACTCTGCAAAAATCACGCCATCAGTTTTTGAGAATGGTAACCGCGCAGTTGCCGCCCGCTCCCAGTACATGCGCCATTGCCACCTTGGCGTTTTTAACCTGCCGCGCACCCGCCGCACCTCTTAACTGCAATACCAACTCATAGATCTGCCCCACATGCGAAGCGCCTACAGGCTCTCCTTTGCTGATTAGTCCGCCGCTCATATTGACCGGATGTGCTCCTGTAATCTCAGTCGCGCCCTCATCAATCAGGCGCCCGGCCTCTCCAATCGGGCATAATCCAAGTTCTTCATAAATTTCCAGTTCACAAAACGCATCCGTATCCTGAACTTCAAAACAATTGATTTCTTCAGGGCCAATCCCGGACATTTGGTAAGCTTTTTTCGCCGTATATTCGGTGGGTCCTTCATTTTCAATCTGTGCGCTCATGGAATCAATCGGACACCTAAAGTCGGCGGAATATCCCGCAAGCGTATGTACGCATGCCGCAACGCTTAACGGTTTGTTCTGAGAATATTTGTGCGCCAACTCTTTCGCACATATAATCAAGGCTGCGGCCCCTTCGTTAGGCGCACAAATTTCCAGCAGGCGGATCGGGTCGCAAACCAAGCGCGAGTTCATGATTTCCTCCAAAGAAAACGCTTTTTGATACATTGCATGAGGATTGTGTACGCTGTTATGATGGTTTTTATAAGCAACTTTCGCGATATGCTTATCTGTTGTACCGTATTCGTACATGTGGCGCCGCGCCCGCATTGCCCAATAGCTGGGATTTGTGGACATCCCCATATCCACCTGCCACGGCGAGTAGATCATCAAGGGGTCCATAAATCCACGCGGCATTTTTTCCACACCCAGAACTAATGCGATATCATAGGCCCCGGCCTGAATGCCCAAGATAGCCTGCCTCAGGGTTGCTCCTCCGCTGGCACAGGCGGCTTCAATATCACAGATGGGGATCCTTGTCGCTCCAAAGGGACGAAGGATCCTCGCGCCGGTTGTGGCGGGAAGATATTGGGTGGAAACGCAGGCGGCCTCTATTTGATCCCAGGTTACGCCGGCATCCTTAAGGGCCATTCTGGCCGCCTCCTGGCCGATCTGCACATAAGATTTGTCATCAAAACGGCCAAAAGGGTGGATACCAGCTCCAATAATAGCTACTTCTCTCATGTAAGTTTACCTCCTTCAATAAGTTAGATCCGGTGTCGGCGCTTTACTCCGCCGCTTTGAATTTAAAAGCAACGACAGTCTGTCCCTGACCGTTTGTATACAATTCATGGACAAGCAGTTCCAAATCCATTCCAATCTTAACTTTTTCTATATCGCAATCCAGCACAGACAAGACTCTGATTCCATCAGGCAATTCCACCAGACCTTCGGCAAACGGGACAAATGGATCCGGACCGCGGTATTGCCCCGGCGGGCGATGACGGATTATGGTATAGGTCCACAATTTGCCGGTTTTACTCAACGGAATTTCCGTCATATTTTCGCCTGCGCAATTTGAACAGCTCAATGTCTTTCCAAGCATCACCTCATTACAGTCGCCGCATCTGCTGCCAACTAGCCTGACTTCCTCAAGAGGGTATAAGGGGCGGGTTAACAAGTCTTCCCGAACGGGAATTGCGTTTTTATCGCGATTTTCCATAATAAATGACCTCCTCCAAAGTATTAATAATGACACGGTTTACCAAGTGATTTTTCTGTGATAACTCGTCCTCCTTTTTAATCCTCAATATAGATTTTCATCTCTCTATAGGATGATTCGTACATTTGAGCAAATTCTTCGAAATCATCGAGAGGGATCTTGGCGCCCAAGACAAGGCCTTTGGGGTCAAGGGTACGAATGATCTCTAATTGCTCCTGTGTCGGAGGCTCCACTTGGCTGACCTGGGGCGCTACTTTTAAATCCCACTCTACCAGGGACTTGACTTCCTCCACGGTTGCATCGGGAAAAAGGGCGTCAAGGTACATCTCTTTGGTATTTTTGTCGAACCGGAAAATACATTTGTCGGTAATGACCGATGTAGGGCCCTTGCCGAGCAAACCGGCGGCTTCACGTGACCCTGGTCCTGTGAGATGGCCGACGGTTGTAATGTAATCCACTTTTTTGACAAACTTCCTGCGGGACAGCGACATAACGATGGTAATTTCGGGACATGAGGAGCCGATATCATTGCCGCCGCCGCTGCCGGGCAGTTTGACCTTGGGGGTATCATAGCTCTGATCGCCAATTATGCAGGTAGTGTTTAAATTACCGTATTTGTCTATTTGTGCGCCTCCCAGACAGCCCCGGTGGATAAACCCGGCCTGGCAGTCACTTAGCATCCGCCACATTTCCATAATCGCAGTAGCTTTTTCCCCGGCCGGCGTATCGCCTACAGACCAGGGAATCCGGCGGGACACAGGTGAAACGCCGCCCGCTTCGTAAACAAAAATCGCATTTTTTGCATGTGTTCTCGAGGCAATATGGCCGCCCATCATGGGCATCCCGATTCCAACAATAACGACTTCGCCATCCTTGATTTCGCGGGCGCAACAAGCTGCCATCAATTCTTTATTTGTATATGCTAGTTCTAACATCGCCATCTTCTCCTTTACAATACGGGAATCGTATAATTGTCCCGTTCCATTTTGACCAAGCGTTCCAAACGGTCGCGTCCAACTTTATCAAGAAAGCCGTCCCATGAGATGGTGTCGAGTACCCACTCCTTTATGTACTGTTCATATCCTTCCTGTGTTTTGCTCACCCGCGCATAATAGCTTCTCCAGGGCATATCGCAGCAATAATATCCGGCGCACCAAAGGGGATAGCCGGCAAAAGGGGCATGCACAACAGCATCTACGCAATAGGAGGGGATGGCTGTCATATGGGAATTTTTTCGGATTTCGCCTGTGGAAACAATTTCTTCGCATATCAACACAACATGTTTGGATGCTCTGGCTATTGTATTGTCATCAATCATAGCATTGAAAATCTGGCCGTTCCCGGATACGTCGGCGCGCTGCACATGCATAAAGGAAACATCCGGATTAGAAGCGGGCACCAGGGCAAGAGGACCCGATCCATACGGATCATCCACCACCTTAATACGGGGGTTATGCTTGATTATGTCGCTGCCCAGCAGCGACTTCGTTGGCATATAAGGAAGCTTCATGGAACCAGCCAAAAACCTTAATCCGCTGGTATAATTTGTATATTCCTCCAACTCCAGTTTTATCGGTATTCCTTTTTCCCGGGCGCGGCGCACATTACTGTCCGAGCCTACCAGAATAATACCGGCGTACCCGCCTTCAAATTTTTTGACACATCCTGAACCCAATATGAGACACCCGGCGTCCGATACGCCGTTGGATACAAAGGTGAGATCCTTCTTGCCCTGCCGGATAATCTCAAACAAAGCGGCGAAGGGTTCCCGCGCCCCCATTCCGCTTATGGCAAAGGTCGATCCATCCGGGCAATACTTCCTTACCGCTTCGCCCATACTCGTTTGCTTGTCCTTCAATGTTTTCATAATGCTCCTCCTTTAGTAACCGTCATGACATGTTTGTTGCGTATTGTTGCGTTTATCAAGACTTAAATTTCATATCAAGCACAATCCGTGCCAACCTAAAAAAACGGGTGGGAAACAAAAAAAAAGAATGTGCGGTCATGCTGCACATTCCTTTTATAAGCGATCGGGTTGTTTTTTTGTTTTGGGTATTTTTTTAAAAACTTGAATTGTGAGGGCATTAAACTATTAAAATTATAATATATTAATTCTCAATTATTATAATCAATATTAAAAAACCCGGTAAGTTCTATCTGATAATTGATTTAGCCGCTTGATACAAACCTTTCATTCAATATTGATAGTTATTTGAAAGTTGGCACGCTCCTTGCAATTTAACAAAAACGTGGACGTTGTATCGCTATATATCAATAATAATCATATTAGGAGGATTAAATTTAGATGAGTTGTAATTTACGGCTTGATGCAACCAATACGATAGCCATACTAACAATGGACGCGCCGGAAACGAGAAACGCCTTGGATGCCGGGATGCGTTGTACATTTGAAAAAGCTTTATATGAGATCAAAAAAAATGACCGTATTCTTTGCGTCATACTCACCGGCGCCGGAAAAGCTTTTTGCGCCGGCGGAAACTTGAGCGACATGCGGCAAGGTATAGATGTAGCCGGTGGAAGAAACAAGATCAAAAGCATCCATGAGTGGGCGCAAAATATCATTAAAATCGAAAAGCCGTTTATAGCCGCTGTTAATGGCGCCGCTATCGGCGCTGGTTTTGGTTTAGCTTTGGCGTGTGACATGATTATCGCCACAACACAGGCCAAGTTTGGGGCAACTTTTAATAAAGTTGGCCTGATACCTGATTACGGTACTATGTATTTATTACCGCGCGCTGTCGGGATGGCACGGGCAAAGGATATAGCGCTCACGTCGCGGCTTGTTTCAGCCCAGGAGCTTTATCAAGCCGGGGCGGTCAAGGGAGTGGTCGAGCCGGACAAGCTTATGGAAACAGCTATGTCAATAGCCGAACTCCTAAGTAAGGGAGCGCCGTATGCAATTGGTCTTAGCAAGCGTTTGATGCAGATGTCCTATGAATGTTCTCTTGAGCAGATGCTGGAATATGAAAGCCTGGCGCAAGGAATTTGTTATCAAACAGCCGACCATAGAGAAGGCGTAAACGCTTTCTTTGAAAAACGGCCTTCGCGGTTCATAGGAAAATAAGCGAATTCCCGGCGCGGGTCACTTGTGGTTATCGTTAATCAAGCCATGCTTTCTAAGCTTGTTGTATAGAGTCGGAACAGAGATCCCCATACTCTTGGCAGTTTCTCTGCGCCCGGCGAGATCCGACCCGTAAATGGAAATGCGTTTTTTCAAAACACGCCTTTCAGTTGCATCCAAGATAGCGCTTAATTCTCCCTGATCACCTTCAAATGAAACGTCATCGCCAATAATCATGCCGTCTGACTGCGGCAGGACATATGCCGGAAGATCTGATCTTTCTATAAAGTTTCCCTTTTGTACTACGCATGCGTATTCTATCGCATTCTTTAATTGCCTTATGTTGCCTGGCCACGAATATTCCTCGATTGCCCGCATGGCTGCACTGCCAACTTCAGGCAATACCGGCTTTGGATTACGTGCTGTTTTATAATAGTCCCCGATAAACTGTTTTATCAGGGGCGCGAGATCGCTTTTTCTCTCACGAAGAGGCGGAATGTTCACGACAAAAACCGCCAGCCGGTAATATAGATCTTTTCTGAATTTTTCCGAACTAACTAATTTACAGACGTCTTGGTTAGTTGCCGCGATAAACCTGATATTCAAAGGTATATTTTTATTGTCGCCCAAGCGGCGGATTTTTCTTTCCTGCAAAGCCCGCAATAGTTTACTCTGCAAGGCCATCGGCATTTCGGTGATTTCATCCAGAAAAACGGTGCCTCCGTTAGCCGCTTCAAAAAGGCCCATTTTCCCGGTCTTGTTCGCTCCGGAAAACGCACCGGGCGCGTATCCGAACAGCTCGCTTTCCAAAAGATGCTCCGGTACGCTGGCACAGTTAATATCGACAAACGCAAACTTATTTCTGGTGCTGGCATTGTGAATGGATTGCGCCACAACCTCCTTTCCCGTGCCGCTTTCCCCGGTAATCAAAACCGAACTGTCAACTTCAGCGGCCTTTTTCGCAAGCTGGATGTACTCGTATGAATTGCCGGTTATGCCGTCAAAGCTGTATTCAGCCCGAAACATATCCCGCATCCTCTGACTCATTTGGTCAATTTGGTTTTTATACATATTGATTTTTTCATAAAATTCATCAATCAAAGTGTTGTTGCGTGTGACAATCAAAATGCCGATCACAACGCCGTCTTCTATAAAAGGAACCGCATCAATATAACTTTCAAAGCCTTTCACGGCATGCATAACTCCGTACATGGCCTTCTTTGTTTCCAAGACCTTGAAGGCGACCGTCCATGGCCGAATGCTGGGCAAATACATGCCAAGGAGCTCTTCTTTCGTATACTTCCAGCGGTTTATATAAGAAACATTGGCAAAAAGCACGCGAATATCCTGGTCAATAACTACGATGCCTTCTGCAAACATATCAAGCCATCTGGTAAGCTCAGGGGTTAAATAATCCGCCATTTTCTTTTGCATGCAAATACACCCTTTTAAAATTAAAGTAAAAGTTCCTTAGCAATTAATTCTATCAAATTGTAGTATATTGTCAAATTAACACGAAAGAACAATTCTTGTGTTGTTGAAAGGAGGAGCGGGAGTTTTACAATAATACGGTCTTCAGGAGCGGTTGCAAACAGACGCTCTATGACTGGAAAATATCATTTGGATTGGAGAGATTATGTTGACAGAACTGATACAAAAAAAATACTTTGAGGATATGCAGGTAGGAGATAAAAGCGTTTCGATGGGCAGAACCGTAACTGAAGCTGATATCGTGAACTTCGCAGGACTATCAGGGGATTACAACACCTTACATACAGACGCCGAGTATGCAAAATCGTCGATCGCCGGCCAGCGTATTGCACACGGTCTGCTTCCGTTGATCGTTTCATCAGGTCTATATACCAGAACGGCCTATAATCTTGCTATGCTGGAAACGTTGACCGCGTTGACCGAGTTGCGGTCGTGGAAATTTAAAAAACCTGTCGTCATTGGCGATACCATACGTGTCGAGGCCGAATTGATTGAAAAAATTGATTCAAAGCCTGAAAGTGCAAATGGCAAGGTGATTTTTAGGAGGACCATTTATAACCAGAGGGACGAGGTCATACAGGCAGGCGAATATGTCATTCTGATCAAAAAAAGGGGTGTTGAAATTGAAACTAAACTTACAAGATAAAACGGTAGCTATCACTGGCGGCGCAAGGGGAATAGGCAAAAGCGTAGCGGAAGAATTCATGAAAGAGGGATGCAATGTCGCTATATGTGACATCAATGAAGAAACCCTCGCCGAGGCGAATAAATACTTTAAAAATAAGTACAAAGAAGTATATACGGAAAGAGTAGACGTTTGTGCGGCCGATCAAGTCAGGGGTTTTGCAGAAAAAGCAAGCCGGATCTATGGACATTTGGATATATGGGTTAACAATGCGGGGGTTTTTGCCGCAAAGCCTCTTTTAGAAATGACATTAGAGGAATGGGAACGGGTCATACGCATAAATATGAATTCTGTTTTTCTGGGAACACAGTCTGCCGCAAGAGAGATGATAAAAACGGGAGGCGGGGTCATCATCAATACCGCTTCTTATGCGGGGATCATGCCTACGGCGCACAAAATTTCTTATGGAGCGTCTAAGGCCGGGATCATTGCCATGACCAAGGAATCGGCAGGCGAGCTTGCACCCTATAACATTCGCGTAAACAGTGTTGCGCCGGGAATGATTTCCACCGACATGATGCCGGGTAATAACGAACATTTGCTGAATCGAATTGCCCTTCGTAAAATGGGACGTCCGGAAGATGTAGCGAAAATGTGTGTGTTTTTAGCCTCAGAAGCTGCTAATTATATTACGGGAGCGACATATGAAGTGACAGGGGGGATGTACTGTATCCAAGACGTTTTGACTCCATGGGAAATCAAATAAGAATGAAAAGAGGTAATGATCGTGTTAAAAATCTCGAAAAAGACTAAATTTGCGGCGGTCGTTCTTTGTCTGACCATTATAACCGCTATTGCCGCTTGCGGTAAAAGTCCCGATGGGGGAAACCAGGCAAGCGCAGACGGGCAAGAAAAAAAGGTGGTGCAGTACGCTCATCCGGACGCTATATCTCCCACATCTCCGTATGAAGTATTCGGGAAATATTTCAAGCAGTATCTTGGGGAACTGTCAGGCGGCCAGTGGGATACGGACATTGTCGGAGGGGCCCAGCTTGGCAATGAAAGCGAGCTGGCGGTATCTGTTTCCTCCGGGCTTATTGATATGACGATGAGTTCCAACATTGTCATTGCAAACACCAGTATGGATTCCGCGGCGCTATTGCTGCCGTTTATGTTCAAAAACCATGACGAGGTAAACTATGTCGTTGAAGACGAGCAAGTCCTTGAAATGATCAACGCTTCTTTGTTAAAGGATGCAAACGTTATCGGGCTGGATTATACGAGTAATGGCCTAAGAAAGTTGTTTATGAGAGAAAGCTATGGAGATTCACCGGTATTGGGAAACCTGAAAAATAAAAAAATCCGTGTCCCTGAAACGCCGTTGCCTGTTGACACATTTAAAGCCTTGAATATGACGCCCACTACGATCAGCGGCAGCGAGGTCATTACGGCGATGCAGCAAGGCACCGTTGACGGCTGCGATTATCCTATTCTTCCCGCCATGGCTTCCGGTTTCGGCGAACTTGCCAAAACAATGATTAACACCAATCACTATTATGTGGGATGCAGCATTATCTTTTCGGCCAATTTCTGGAACGGCCTGACAGATGAGGAAAAGGGCTGGTTTAAAGAAGCGTCCAAAAAAGCGGCGCACCAGCAAAGGATGGATCTTGGCCAGATGGAGAAAGAGTTGACAGAAAAAATGATTACGCAGGGATGCATTCCTGTTGAAACAGATATCCAGCCATATATTGACGCAACCAAACCCATATATGAGAAATATGCCGCGAAGATTAATCCCAAGTTAATAGAGAGAGTGGAGTTCCTTCTAAAAGAATACCGGGCGAGTCACAAATAGGTAAATATTAGGATATTTTTGCAGTAAAATTTCAGATGCTCTTCGCAAGAGGAGCATCTGCCAATATTAGTGCGCCCGGCATGGGCGCA
>DHRG01000043.1:0-463 GCA_002408285.1 Peptococcaceae bacterium UBA5318
GGTGCGTGGATTGAAACTTATTGCGGATGGCCGCCAGTTCATTTTTAGGAGGTCGCACCCCGTAGGGGTGCGTGGATTGAAACTATGGTTGTTGGTTCCGGGGACATCATGTTGCGTGTCGCACCCCGTAGGGGTGCGTGGATTGAAACTTTTGGCTTGCTAAAAAGAGTTGAGGCTAAAAAGTCGCACCCCGTAGGGGTGCGTGGATTGAAACCAGCAGGGAGGGTAAGGGTGTTTCCCTGCCCAGTCGCACCCCGTAGGGGTGCGTGGATTGAAACGTCAAACTGCTTTGGAGGTGGTGGATCGTCATGTCGCACCCCGTAGGGGTGCGTGGATTGAAACACAAAAGAAGAAATTCTAAATCAAAAGAAAAAAGAGTCGCACCCCGTAGGGGTGCGTGGATTGAAACACAAAAACCATAAGCATCTCCCAATACTCAGCCGTCGCACCCCGTAGGGGGGCG
>DHRG01000043.1:725-40853 GCA_002408285.1 Peptococcaceae bacterium UBA5318
GGGTGCGTGGATTGAAACCTTGTCCGCCGCCACGGGGTCAGCCGCCACCGGTCGCACCCCGTAGGGGTGCGTGGATTGAAACCAGTATCGAAGATGCGCTTTTCAGGGTTTTCAGTCGCACCCCGTAGGGGTGCGTGGATTGAAACCCATTAATCAACGCATCAAAGGCTTCCTCTTCCGGTCGCACCCCGTAGGGGTGCGTGGATTGAAACAATCCCCACGGAGGATAAAGCACCCGCCAGCGAGGTCGCACCCCGTAGGGGTGCGTGGATTGAAACTCATTAGTATCCGGCCTGATGGGATTTATGTTCGTCGCACCCCGTAGGGGTGCGTGGATTGAAACCAGTTCCGAAAATTGTTCGCCAAGCTGAATTTTGTCGCACCCCGTAGGGGTGCGTGGATTGAAACCGATAACATAACATTAGCTTCTTGTTTTATTTGGTCGCACCCCGTAGGGGTGCGTGGATTGAAACTCCAACATCTCAAACAGAATCGCCCTTCGTATAGTCGCACCCCGTAGGGGTGCGTGGATTGAAACCGATAATGGATAGTATGTAAAGTAATAATTTGTTCAGATCTTACCTATAATATCAATTAAAAAAACTACTACCCCCTAAGGGATAGCAGTTTTTTTAGTATTAGCATTAGCGCATTTCGGCGTTTCAGATAATAACAGACAGAAAGGTCAACATGGACAGGTTTTGGCGAATCTCTATGGACTTTATCTTTATGACCCGCTTATAGGGAATCCGAAATAGAAGCTGTCGCACTTAAACTCTTCTTAAGCGTTTCCGGCGCCCACGCAAATGAAACCAACGCACCGAAAGCTATAACAGCAGCGCTCATAATTAAAGCCTTATTTATTCCGAATGAGCTCATTAATACCGGCAGCAAAAATGTACCCGAAGCCGCGCCAACTCTACTGATTGCCGTAGCGAAGCCATATCCGGAAGTCCGCAGTTCAGTTGGAAAAACCTCCGGAGGATAAACATATGTTAACTGCCCTCCGATGACACCGAAGAAAACGAAGGTGCAGAAACATATAACAACAACCGTTGAAGATACGTTTGCCACAAGGCCTAAAAGTAATAAAGGTATACCTGATAAGATAAAAGTACCGATAAGAAGCTTTCTGCGGGAAATTTTGTCTATGATTATTACACCGACTATGGCGCCGAAAAGAAGGAACCCATTAAACACCAGTGTGCCTGAAAATGCATTTTTAACCCCTAATGTATTGAATACAGTCGGCATAAATGTGACCATTGCAAAGAACGGCATCACTTGACAGAAATAGAAAATACTCGTAAAAGCAGTCCGTTTCCACATTTGTTTATTGAAGAGGAATTTATATCCCAGTTCTTTGGTAGTTGATTTACTTTCGGCAATAAGGTTTTCAATACTGACTTCCGGCCCAAAATATTTGTTAACGATTTCTTTGGCCTTTTCGATTTGGCCATGACAGATTAGCCATCTTGGTGATTCAGGAGCACCGGCCCTAAAAAACATGATGATTATTCCCAGAACCCCGCTGCTGCTTAACATCCATCTCCAGCTCTCAGCTCCCATATCCTTCAAATAATAAGATAAAAACGTTGCGCATAAATACCCCAATGTCCAGGCAATAGTCAAAGATGAAAGTAAAGGTCCCCGCAATTTTATCGGCAGAAACTCGGCAAGCAGTGATGGCCCAATTGCATATTCCGCGCCGATCGAGATACCAAGTATCAATCTCAGAGCAAATAACGATTCGGGCGTATTAACAAAAAACTGCAGGAAAGAGCAGATAATCAAGATAATAAAATGCCACGTATAAATTAGCTGTCGGCCGATTTTATCCGATATCCTCCCAAAGATAAGGCTTCCCACAAGAATACCCATTAAAGGTGAACTGGCGATTAACCCTTGCCAGACCGGGTTCATATTCATATAAGGAACGATTAATACTAAGGCAAATTCGATAATTCCAAGGATATAACCATCTATTAGCATACCTCCGACTGTATAGGCCGCTAATTTATAATGGAACTTCTTAAGAGGCATATTATCCATTGTGATCAACGTATTTTCCACTAAGTGTCACTCCCTTAAATAAAAAATTCTCCAGTTTCTTCTGCTGTTTTTCCGCTTGTTTTAACAAGCTTAATTTATGCTCCGTGTTCAGATCTAGGATACTTATTCCCTATCATCACCACCTTTGAAACATAATAAAATCCAAAAATAGTAGTTAAATCAAAAACATTCGCACTCTTCTAAACTATTTTCTTTAATAATAGCCATTACATATAGGCGGTGTCAAGAATTTTTAGTAATTTAATAATAGTCAAAATTTTTATTTTATTCTTCGACCGTAACCATTTAGCCGGAAAGAAACCTGTATCCAGAGTCAGCACAATGTGAAATGTCACAATATTATGTAATAAATATTGACAAACAAAGATAAAACAGAGTACTATATAAACATAACTCCCCTATAAATTTTTGGGCCCACTAAAATATGTAAAATCAAAAAAATAACACAAATTTACTAAATATACCGATTTATTATACCAAGATCCGAGCAGCCGATTTAAATTAAGAAAATTGCCAAGGTTATAAAATATAATAAAAAAGAGGCATGATATGAGAATAGCGGTTATTGAAGGGGACGGAATCGGCCCGGAAGTCGTTAACGAAAGTCTGGGGGTATTAGAGGCAATCTGCCAAAAATATGGTTTGAACTGTTCTGTCGATAAATTCCCATATGGAGCGGATTATTATCTAAAGAACAGGATTTCTATACCGGAGGAGGTCTTTATCGAATGGCCTAAAAAGTATAACGCTATTCTTTTTGGCGCAGTAGGAGATCCCAGGGTAAAACCAAACGATTACGCCAAAGAAATATTGTTGGGCCTAAGATTTAAGCTGGATCTCTACGTAAATTACCGGCCGGTAAAGCTCTTAAACGAGAAATTCTGCCCGCTAAAAAATATCCAAGAAAAAGACATTGATTTTGTGATATTTCGGGAAAATACCGAAGACCTCTATACGGACAACGGGGGAAACTTCAAAAAAAACACTCCTGATGAAATAGCCCTGGAAAACTCCATCCATACCCGTAAAGGCGTGGAAAGGATCATCAGATACGCCTTTGAATATGCGGATAGAAACGGGTTTGATTCCGTATTGATGAGTGATAAGAGTAATGCGATGAGGTATGCGGGAGATTTGTGGCAAAGGACCTTCCGCGAAGTAGGGGAGCAATACCCTCACATCAAACAACGGCACATGTTTATAGATGCATTACATATGCAGTTAATCAAGAACCCCGGACAGTTCAAGGTGATCGTGACCTCCAATGTATTCGGGGATATTTTAACGGATGTTAGCGCCCAAATCCAAGGCGGTATGGGACTGAGCGCTTCAGCTAACTTAAACCCGGGGAACGCCGTACTAAAGGGTATGTATGAACCGATTCACGGAAGCGCCCCGGACATAGCCGGAAAGGGTATCGCTAATCCATTGGCCTCCATCCTTAGCTTGGCCATGTTATTAAATGATCAGGGCTGTCATAAAGAAGCTGAGGTTATATACAAGGCGGTAAAGGAAGCCCTTAAGTGTGGTTGGACCACACCGGAGCTAGGCGGAAAATACAGCACAAGGGAGGCAGGGGGGTTTATCAGGGGCTATATAAATCAAATAAATGACAAAGGTGAGGTAAAAAGATGAAAAAAATATTATTTATCGTACCCACTGGGAGGTACTCATTTGGAACTCAGATCTGTTCTCCTACAAGACTTCTCCTCATGACAGGCTATCTTCAACAGCATTTCCCAAATATTGAATGTGAGATCATCGACATGCATCTGTGGGGCATTCCTTTAAACGAAAATGGAGAGAAAAAATTAATTGACCGGTTAATGAATGAACTGAGATCTAAGGTAAATGATGAAACCATAATCGGGTTCTCTATTATGGCAAACTATGAGATCTTGCATATTCTGCCCATGCTTAAACAAATAAGGGAGAATTTTGATAGTCCTGTGATTATTGGCGGCTATGCGGCCACGACCTGTCACAAAGTATTACTCGAGCATTGCCACTCTTTGTTTGACGCTATTTGTCTGGGCGCCGGTGAATTACCGGTATTAGAGATGTTTAAAAACTTCAAGAACGGGAAGGTGGATTTTGCAAAGGTTCCCAATCTGGTTTACTGGGAGGACGGCATAAAAAGCACGGCAATAATACCTCCTCTTAATTATGATGATCTGCCGGTGATAGATTTTTCATTATTAAAAGGTGATTTAGAAAAATACAATGCAATTTCATTTTCTACGGGAAGGGGGTGTGCTTGGAATTGTGAATTTTGCCAGGAGAAAAAGCTCTATCCCAAGTTTAGTACGAGAAGCCGAAAAAAAGTCGAAAAGGATATGGAAAATCTTTGCCGGTGTACGGATAATAAACTATTAAACTTAAGTGATCCGCTTTTTGGTTTAGACTACAGAAGTTCCAAGGAAACAGTAGAAACTTTAAATTCCTACGGATTCAATTACCAGTTTGGCTCAAGATGTGACGTTTTTCCGGAACAATTGTACAAAGACATGGATGGGCACTGTAAAATCATCTTTTTCGGTTTTGAAAGCGCTAATCCCGAAAGACTCTTGCAGATGTTAAAAACTAAAGACCCCGTTAAATATATTAATCAAATGAAAGAGCAATTGAAGCGTTGCTTTGAAAACGATGTTTTCGGAATAGTTGCAGTAATTATTAACTATCCTAAAAACACTACGGAGGACATCCGAAAAATTCTTGAATTTAGTAAAGAGGTTGAAGAGATCTATAAAAATCATCCGACCGATAACGGCTATTTATACAGGACGTATCCATTCTATATCTATTATGGCGATTATTATTCCACCATACTGGAGCAGTTGCGCAGCGAAGGGCTGACCGATGCTTATGTTTACCCGGAACAATACCATGGGATTCCAGTTCCCCAGGAGATTGAGATTGAAATTAAGAATAGCAGCAGGGACCTAAATTTCTATGATCTCTACTCTCATTGGGAAAATATTTATAACTCCTCACAGATATGGACCGATAAGTGTAGGGATATACTTAGGGGATTCTATGGGCCCAGCCTTTCTCCGATACGGGATAATAAGGTGGAATACCCGGAACTTTATACCGATAACGAAAAAGACATATTAGATTTAAGCAATATCATCGTTAATCTTGAGGAATTGAATAATAAATATCCTCAATTAACATTAAAAGACCCCAGGACATCTTTTGGCAATCCTTTTAAAAAATGGAGGTAAAGAAAAATGGCTTACAAATTTTTATTGGAATCCGCTAAAAAATACCCGGATAAGGCGGCGGTGGAACACAACGAAGATAAGCTGACTTACCGGGAGCTGCTTGATCAGTCGAAAAAGCTTGCCCGCTTTTTCCAGAACAATCAAGTATCGAAAAGCAGCCGTATTATGGTGCTGATCCCCAAATCTATCCGGTCGGTGGTGAGTCTTTACGGCGCGAATATGGCCGGGGCGTCCATTAGTCAATTGGATACCGATTACCCTGCGGAACGGTTGTGGAAAATTATTTCCAACCTGGAACCGTCATTTATCGTCATTACGGAAAAAATCTACGCAAAATTGGCGGGAGTTGTAAAAGACGCCCCGCTGAAACTGATCGTGGATTCATGGGAGGGAAAGCGGCCTGACGGCCTGGAAATATTCTTATGGGATGATATCATGGCCGGAAGTGATGCAGGCTTAACAATGGAGGATGACGACAATAGGGACGCGTACATCTTATACACATCCGGGTCTACAGGAGAACCCAAAGGGGTTAGGATAACGAATAAGAATCTTGTTAGTTTTACGAAAGCGAATGTCTTTAGTTTTACGACCGACTCCCGTGTCCTCAATATCTGTCCGGTTTTTTATGATGCGTTTTTCGGCGAGAACACTATGGCTGCGGCTGTGGGCTGCACAATCGTACTCCTTGATAAATTTGTCTTCCCTAACGAAATCACTGCTACTTTAGACGCCAAAAAAATTACTCATTGCGGGTCTTCGGGATACGTTATCTCGCTTTTGGCCGGAAAACTCTCCGATCTTGAAAAATACCGTTTGGAAAACCTTAAATACCTTTACTTCGGCGGGGATTCATTGCTGCCCAAATATCTCAGGGCCATCAAGTCGCATGTGCCCCAGATTACCTTTATCAATTGTTACGGACAAACAGAAGCGACTATTCTGATTACAAGGCATGAAATAACGCATATACCGGAAGACAGGGAAAAAGCGTTCCCGATCGGTAAGCCTTTCCATGGCTCCAAGGTCTATCTCTTCGACCAAGAAGAGCGTCTTATTGAACCGAAGCCCGGCGCAAGCGGCGAGATCTATCTTGCGGGCGACCAGATTATGGCAGGATACTGGAAAGATGAAATGATGACTAAGAACGCCATTAAAACAGATTTAATTCCGGGCGAAAGATTATTAAGAACAGGCGATTTAGCCCGCATCGATGAAAATGGCGACTACGAGTTTGTGGGAAGAAACTCGGAGATGATCAAACGGGGCGGCAATAGGATCTTTCTGGTGGAAATTGAACAAGCCATCTTAGGTTATCCGCAAGTTACCGAAGTTCAGGTCATCGGTATTGAAGAACCGGGCAATTTCCATGAAATGAAAACGATCATTGGCTTTGTGCAGATAGAAGATGATAAGCTCATTCCCGACTTAAAGGCCTATCTGAAGAAAAGAATTCCCCGCTACATGATTCCGGACGAAATTATCTCCATTGAGTCTATGCATCTATTTAATAAGGGGAAGATCGACAAGGATAAACTTAAAGAATATTACCTAAATAATCAAGAAACGAAGTGATTGAATGATGGATAAGAATTATGAAGAAATAAAGAATAAGTTAATTCAGGCTCTTGCGAATAGATTCAAATTGGATATCTCACAGCTAGATGCCGAAACAGAGCTTATCGAGGATCTGGATTTCGGTTCTATTCAGATTATCGAAACGGCCCTTTTACTGGAAGACGTTTTTGATATTAAAGTTGATACTACGGAATTGAAGGTAGCAAACTTTAAGTCCATTGACGCCTTGATCGACATGATTCTTAAAAGCATGCCCGATGATAAAAAAAAAAATAAAGATATATCTTGAAGATACTACCTTGCGGGATGGCGAGCAATCGCCCTCGGTAAACTTTTTCTTTCAGGAAAAGCTGGAAATTGCCCAAATGATCTCGGAGATTTTGTCTGAGGACGACGCTCTTGATACCGGTTTCCCTGCTACCTCTCAGGATGACATTAAGGCAGTCCAGAGCATCAGCAAGATCGTCACCAAAAACTACCTCATGGTAATTTCCAGAATGAAGAAGTTTGATATTGATACTGCTTACGAAGCTCTTAAGAACGCCAAAAAGAAGAAGATCGGGCTTATCATACCTACTTCTCCCGCGCATCGGAAGTTTAAACTGAACGTAGAACCTGAGGAATTAATAGAAATGGCTGTTAAACATATAAAATATGCGCAGAAATATTTTGATGAAGTAGAAGTGGGATATGAAGACGGCAGCCGGACCGAAATGGAATTTATTTTGCGGCTGTCCGAAAAACTTATTGATACGGGGGTTTGCAGTATTACGATCGCCGATACCCTCGGATGCGCAACACCGTGGGATTTTGGCGACTTCTTCACCCAGATGAGAAACAGGATACCGAATATTGATAAACTAAGCTTCCTGGGTGCACATTGCCACAATGATATGGGGCTTGCGCTGGCCAATTCCCTTGCAGCGGTGAGGAGTGGAGCCAATAAAGTAGGCTGTGCGTTTAATGGCCTGGGTGAAAGAGCCGGCAACACCTCCACCGAGGAATTACTGATGGCTTTTTACTTAAAACCGGATCTCATGAAAAATGCCAACAGGGATAAGTATGGGTACAATAAGATACTGAAATGCAGCAAGCTGGTGGAGAAGTATTCGGGGATCCAAGTACAAAAAAATAAAGCTATTGTTGGAGATAACTGCTATATTCATGAATCCGGAATACACCAGGATGGTATTTTGAAAAGCAAGGACACCTATCAGTTGTTTGACCCGGCTATCGTGGGGTATGACGGCGAGATTTTTGTTTTCGGCAAGCATTCGGGAAGGAACGGACTCTTATACAAACTGAAAAAGCTGGGCATAGATCCGCAAAATATTGATATTGACTGTTTTTATAAGGAATTCAAGGCCTACTGCGATACAAATAAAAAAATCACCGATAATGATATATTGAATTTAGTTAAGAAAACAAATGCTTTAAATGAAAATGTCGGATAATTGGCAGGTGAAAAAATGAAGTTTTATCATCTTTTTTCCCACAACAAACTACATTATAATCCCGACAGCCTGGTTGCCTATTACACCGAAAACGTTGAAAAACTGGGCCTGCCGGTTACGGAAAATCTGGATGCGGTCAGAGATTATCTGCTGGCGGCGCAAAAAGTAATCCATGACATGGCAGTAGACGACATTATCGGCTTAATGTCCGGGGTAGGCGCACTGTGGAGCAATAAGGAATACCCCAGGCGGAAATTAATGATAGAAATCATGATGAAAAAAGGCAATTATTCCAGGGAAATGGTAGAATTAGCGCTTAAGTATGTGGGCGGCATGTTCTCGGAAGAAAATCTCAAGGGGATATCCGATGCGGACCTTGGCGGGTCGCGGTATATATTGGACCGGTTTATAAATATCTATAAGGATAACCCCAACATGCTCGTTCATGCGCAGCCCAAGGGTATAGTGGGCCATTGGCTGGCCGGCAACACCATCGTAGCCGGGCAGATAAGCTTAATGAGATCCATGGTGACGAAAAACACAAATATTATCAAAGTGTCCGCGCGAGAAAAATATTTCTTCCCGATCTTTTTGGAATCATTTAAAGATGTTACCTATCGGAATGAACAAGGTATAGTATTTAATGGCGGTATTCTTTCTGATACTGTTTTTGCCATCTATTTTGACAGTAAGGATAAAGAATGCAACAGAGAATTATCCCTGATTTCGGATTTAAGGGTGGCCCGGGGCGGAAGAGAAGCCATCAGCGCTATCCTAAATATGGAAAAAAATTACGGAACCGAAGATGTTATATACGGCCCCAAGTATTCATTTATGGTCATTGGCAAAGAGTATCTGGATAGTGAGGAATCATGTCGGGATATAGCCCAAAAGGCAGCTGCGGATTTTTCGATATGGGATCAGTATGCATGTACCTCACCTCATGTTGCTTTTGTGGAAAAAGGAGGTAATGTAGCTCCTGTAAGATTTGCCGAAATGCTGGGGGAATATATGCAAAAAGTACAGGATATCCTACCCAACAGTTCGGTAACGACCGATAATTCCCCCAGCATAGTTAATAACCGTATCGAGTACGATTTTTTGGACAGAGCAATCTATCCGGATTCTACCGCCTGGACCGTTTGCTATTCCGAAAACAAGAAGGAGATGCCTAAACCGCTATTCTCAAGAGTTGCCCATGTTTTTGCCATTGAGGATATCTTTGAAACCTTACCTCAAATAGATAAATATAAGCAAAGTGTAGGAGCGGCGATAAAAGGTGAAAGAAGAAGCCGCTTCGCAGAGGAGTGTACCTTAAGAGGCGCCGAGAGATGTGTGCCTGTTGGATTAATGCACACTATGCCTGCGGGTTCGCCCTGGGATGGGTTCTTCAACTGCAGCAGGATGGTGAGGTGGGTTTCCTGTTATGGCAAGGATGAGGAACAATTAAAGGAGGACCATTTATTATGGCAGGTATAATATATGCTGATTATTACACACCAGCGGAGTATATGAATGTATCGCGTATCTTTTCCTTTTTGCATGATGGGGAACAAAAGAAAAAAGAGTTTTTTAAAAACTATTGTCCCAAAAATATGGATGGGTCTAAATTTAATATCTATATCGAAAACGAAAAAGATGAAATAGCGATGCTAAATGTGCTGGCGGAACGGTTTTTCCAGCAAAGTCCGGTCTCGCCGCAAGATATTTCTCATCTTATTTACGCCAGCCCTTATAACGCGCATATGGGTGATATATACGTACCCTATGTGCTGCATAAACTTTGCAAGTTTCAGAATACTTCGGTGATGAGGATAGACCAGCAATGTGTGTCTGCTATGGGCGCGTTGGAAATTGCCGCTGCATTGGTGGATAGCGGCAAGGGAACTAATATCATGATTGCTTGCCTTAGTCGTGAACCGGACATGGAAGCAAGATTTCTTGGCAATACAATAGTTGGCGACGGGGCAGGTTTAATGATTGTAGGAAAGGATAACGGGCAGGCCAGGATAATTGATTACGTTTCAGTATCTGACGGCAGTTACAGTTACAACGCCTATCACAATAAAAAAGAAGAGGCCGATTTTTTGCAAGATGTCAGGAGAGGCACCGATACGGTCACAAAAATTCTCCGGGCAACAGGACGGGAGATTCAGGATATCAAGGTTATCATACCTCAAAATGTTAATTATTCTGTGTACTATTTATACACCAGGTTTTTAGGGATCGAACAAGAGAAAATGTATCTCAAAAATATCTTTAACGGCGGGCATTTGAGGGATGTGGATACGATAAAAAATTATGTTGATGCCGTGAATGATAATACCTTGCAGGATGGGGACCAGTGCATGCTTTTTGGTTCGGGCACCCACGGAAATGACGCTACATATAACGCTATACTGCTGGAGTATTGTCGGTAATAATAAAAAGATATTAATTATGTTTGGAGGTATCATGATGCAAAAAGCGGATATTGAAAAAAAGGTGAGGGAGGTTCTACAGGGAGGAGGAGACGTGCTGGTTAATATCGACCAAATAGCCTTAAATGACGAGCTTAAAGATTTTGGAATTAATTCCGTGAGTTATTTGAAAATTATTATGGATTTGGAAGAAAAATTCAGGATCATGTTTGAAAAAGATGAACTTCAATTCGAGAATTTTCGGAGTATAGATAAAATAACTGAATGTATTGCCAGCAAGCTTTTACAAGCGGGCTAAGGGTATAAATTTAGGGGGGGCCGGGTGTGAAAAAATTTAAAGTATTATTGCTCAGTGTGTTCAACAGTAACCAATATGAAGTTTATGAAGAAATGGGTATATGTTTCATTGCGTCATATTTGCGGAAAAAGGGTTACGAAGTTATGCTTAAGGCTGCCACCGAGGACCGGGTTTATCATGACATGGCTGTTTTTAAGGAGTTCCGGCCCGACATCATCGGGCTTCCGGTATATAACATCTCCAAAGAATCAACATTTAGAGCATGTGCCCGCTTAAAACAAGAAATCCCCCAGGCGTTTATCTGCATAGGGGGATACCTGCCTACTTATTACGCTAAGGAAATAATGGAAGAGGCTGGTTTTGTAGATTTTCTGATCAGGGGGGAAGGCGAGGAGGCTCTTTCCGATTTACTCACCTGCCTGGAAAAAGGGGAAAGCCCGGAGTCTGTTAAAAGCCTTAGTTATAGAAAGGGCGGTCAAATCATCCATAATGAGGATAAGGAGCTCATAAAAGACCTTAACATCTTACCTTTTCCCAGCCGGGATATCCTCGTGGATAATAAGCTCAGAATTGCCCAGATTTCCAGTTCACGGGGCTGCGTTAGAAATTGCAGCTTCTGTTGTACCAGTGAATTTTGGAAACACAGGTGGAGAGGACGAGATGTAAAAAATGTTGTCGATGAGATAGAAGAAATAGTTAATAAATGCGGTATGCACCGGTTCTTTTTTATCGACAGCAGCTTTGAGGACCCTGACAAACATTGTAAAAGAATGTGCGACCTGGCGGAGGAAATGGTAAAGCGCAACCTGAAGACCTCATACCATGCGGAATTAAGAGCGGAAATCCATAAAAAGATACAACCGGGCATGATTGAGCTTCTTATCGAATCAGGATTATGCGGGGTACTCATGGGTATTGAGTCGGCAAATGAACATGATTTAAAACTTTACAATAAATTTGCCGGCCAGGAGGATAATATTGCGTCGATGGAACTGTTCCGCAAGTATCCCGATATAAACGTCAGCATGGGATTTATTAACTTTAATCCTTATTCCACAGTGGAAAACCTGAAAGAAAATCTTGCCTTCCTTAGCAAATATGGGTTTGCCACTTTCTATAATCTATGCAACAGATATATGATGTTCAGAGGAACAAAGCTCTATGAAAAAGTAAAAAGGGATGGGCTGCTAAAAAACAGCGGCACCTTTGTGGATGATTTTGCTTATAACTATGTTAATAAAGATATAGGAACGTTGGTCGAATTTATTATTGATTATCTAAAGCCTTTAGATCAAAAATTTTGCGGGCCCAAGAGATTTTATTATTATGCTCTTGATTATAAAAATATCCTTGCCCACTGCAAAAGGTATTTCTCAGTCAGAGGCGAGCAGGAAATTTATGAAAAAGTAACCGAACATGAGGCGCAGGTAAATTCAATATTATCAGAAATAAGCGATAATAATGCAAAGTGGTTTGGCGAGTTATTGACCTTAGTGGAAAAAGGATGGGATGTCCGCGCCGCTTTGCAGATCATGGATAAGTATATTAAAGTCGAAGACTTGCGGAATAGCGCAGTAACAATTGATTCCGGCATATCCAAGCTCTATTCATATATCACGAAAAAAGGATTTAGATATGATTTGACAATCTAAAAATCCGGGCGGATTAAATTTTGCAGGTTTACAGCTCAATAAAAGGGGGCTAATTTTACAAATGAAATGCTCGATAACTGAGAAAATTTTTCAAAGTCATGCCGGGGGGGCCAACGTCCGGACCGGGAGCATCTTATTTGCCGGTATTGATCTTGCTATGGGGACGGATGCTACCATGCCGCTGGCTATCCAGGAATTTAATAAGATCGGGCGGAATGTTTTTGACCCCGCTAAGATTGCCCTGGTGCAGGACCATTTTGTGCCTGCCAAGGACATCATGACGGCTAATTATTCGCTGGAAATGAGAAAATTTGCCGAGCAGCACCGGATCAAAAATTACTTCGAGCTTGGCAGGGGGGGTATCTGCCACCATATCGTGCCTGACGAGGGCTTATGCTATCCGGGGGACTTAATAGTCGGAGCCGATAGCCATACCTGCACCTACGGAGCCTTCGGGGCTTTTGCCACCGGCGTAGGAAGTACGGATTTAGCGGCGGCGATGGCTACCGGAAAGCTCTGGTTTAAGATTCCGGCCGCAATTAAAGTGGTGTTAACAGGGAAAAAGAGGGCCTATGTCCAAGGAAAAGACATAATCTTAAAATTAATTTCCATCCTGGGAGTAGATGGAGCAACTTATAAAGCACTGGAATTCACCGGGGACGGACTAGCTGATCTTGATATGTCCGACAGGATCACAATCTGCAATATGGCTATTGAGGCGGGCGGTAAAACAGGTATTTTTGAAGTTGATGACATTACCAGGGAATATTTTAAGAAGTTTAACAACAATAAAGTGGTGGAAAACCTGAAAACCGGTGAGGACAGCGCCTATGAGCGGGTAATAGAATTGGATATTTCCGAAATCGAACCCCTGGTGGCTGAACCGTTTCTTCCTTCCAATGTACGGGCAGCCTCACGGGTAGACTCGATCTGCATAAATCAGGCGGTTCTTGGCTCTTGTACCAATGGACGGATCGAAGATATGCAAATGGCGGCCGGGGTTTTAAAGGGGCGCAAAGTTCATCCCAGGGTGCGCTTGATTGTTATTCCGGGAACCCAGGAAATATTGAAGCAAATGATTAAAGAAAACCTGCTGGATGCTTTTGTTGATGCCGGGGCCGTTATCAGCCCGCCGACGTGCGGACCGTGTCTGGGAGGACATATGGGGATCCTGGGCGATAACGAGGTATGTATCGCCAGTACGAACAGGAATTTTGTGGGAAGAATGGGTTCAACCAGCAGTAAAGTATACCTTGCCAATCCGGCAGTTGTAGCCGCCTCCGCTGTACGCGGGGAAATATGCCATCCGGAGGTGCTTCTATAAAATGGGCCAAAAGTTTACCGGCAGTGTGCTGAAATATGGCGACGATATTAATACGGATGTAATTATTCCAACAAAATTCTGTAACAGTACCGATCCTGATTATCTGGGGCGTAACTGTCTGCATAACCTGGATGAAAATTTTATTAACAAGAGAAAGCCTGGGGATATCCTCATAGCGGGGCGTAATTTCGGTTGCGGCAGTTCAAGGGAAAATGCGCCCCTGGCTATCAAAGGGGCGAAAATATCGTGTGTTATCGCCAAGAGTTTTGCCCGGATTTTTTTCCGCAATGCCATCAATATTGGGCTTCCGGTAATCGAAAATGAAGAAATAGCCATAGACGCCGCTGAGGGCGACACACTGGAAATCGATTTCACTGCAAATACCTGCCGGAATATCACCAAAGGGAGGGAATACAAGTTAGACTCCTATTCCGATTTGATCCACAAAATATTTGACCAGGGCGGATTGATAAATTTTATAAAAAATACGGAGGACATATGAAGGCGGATGAACTTTTAAAATACCAACCCTTTAGTCTTGAAGAAGAGGAAAAGCAAGTCCTTTTTAAGGAAGCTATAGCCGAAACTCTCGTGGGCCATTATGAAGGAAACGAACTTTTCCGGCAATATTGTGTCAAAAACGGCTTTGATCCCCGAAATGGCATATCTTCGCTGGGGGATATTCCTTATATCCCTATCCAACTTTATAAAAAATGCAGTTTCCTGACTGTCAAAGAAGAAGAAATAGTTGACATCAGAAAATCAAGCAGTACTTCCACAGGGATGCCCAGTGTGGTCCATCGGGATGCTATCACTATGGAACGCTACCGGATTTCCCGTAACATGATTTTTGATGATTTTATTGATGACCGCAATAAAACTCACATCTGTATCGGTGAAGACCCCGAATTTAACAAGGGCGCCAGCAGAAATTTAATAAATAGTTTAATCGCCGAACGGTCTGGAAGCGCTGAAACCTACTACCTGATTAAGGACAAGGAAGATAAGTTTAAAGTTGATTTGGACATGTTTTTGGGGTTGTTGGAGGAAGCCCGGCAAAAAGATAAACCGGTCGGACTTATTTTTGGCGGTACGGCCATTATTTATCTTTTCCTCATCAAGCCTCTTTTGGAACGGGGCGTTAAACTGGATTACTCCGGCTATATCGCCCATGGAGGCGGGTGGAAGAAGCTCCAGGACCAACAGGTGTCAAAAGAGATTTTCAACCGGGATTTGAGAAATGTTTTGAATTGCCCGGAGAGTCATATCGTCGATATGTATGGTTTTGCCGAAGCCAACAGCATGTTTATCGACTGTGAAGCCGGGTATAAACACGTGCCCGTGTGGAATGAGGTTATTATTCGGGATCCTTTAAACATGAAGCCGGTTGAAAAAGGAGAACGGGGTATCGTACAGATTTTGGATGCTTTGCCCCATAGTTACGCCGGCGCATCGCTCTTAACCGACGATATAGGTTATATTTCAACGGAAAAACACTGTCCATGCGGCCGAAAAGGCAGCGCTTTCAAGGTCCTCCGCAGGGCTTTGGGTTCGGAAGCCAAAGGTTGCGGAGATATGATGGTCGATAAAATGAAGTGAAGAGGTGCGGTTATGCTGGAAATAGTGCGCGCTAAAGCGAAACTGTTGGAAAAGCCCTATGTTTATATCAACAGGGATGTAAAAAAAAGGATCAGTTTTCTTAACTTCACCAGTTCGGAAAACCTTTATGCATCCCAGCAGATCTTTGTAAAAATCGGCGGCGGCTCCCAGGTCCGTCTGGAAATCAGCGAGGATGCGGCTTTTGAACTGATTTCCGCGGAAACCGGGCAAGACACGTATCAGATCGTGGATAAAGATTCCCGGGAGGTTCTGATATCATCGGCCAGCTTGGTTCCCCTGGAGGATCCGATCCTGCACAGCCCGGGACAGGCGCTTTTTAATCTTTATAAATCATGCTCACGCAACTGCATGTATTGTCCTCTGCCGCTGAACCAAGAGAAAACGGAGTTTATGGACCGGGGCAGGTTCCTGAAGGAAATTGAAGGCCTTGACGCAGCTAAAGTAAAAGGGATTGGGTTTACTTCGGGGATCCCGGGAGGCTGGTCTTATGAAGATTTGATTAGGGAAATGTCCCAAATAATTATGGCCCTCAGGGAAAAATATGGGAAGGAACTTACTATCAGCGCTAATCCTCCGCCCGTCGGAAGAAACCTTATCGTAAAATTGCAGGAGGCCGGCCTGTCGGAAATTCGTATCAACATTGAGGTATTCAACCATGATCTGTTTACTAAACTATGTCCCGGCTACGATTTTGAACAAACCTGCGAAGCAATAGGTAACGCAGTGCAGATTTTCGGCAAAAACAGAGTGAGCACTAATATGGTAATAGGATTGGGTGAAACTGACGAGGATGTGTGCAGCGGTATTGAGTATTTTGCCCGGCTGGGTGTGATCACGATCCTTTCGCCCTTGGATATCGTACCCGAAAGAATTAACGACTTGCAACGCCTTTCAGGAGGCGGTGTCAAAAGGCCGGATTGGCAGCGCTTGTATAACTTGGCCCTCAGACAGAAAGAGATTTTCAGCAAATATGGCGTCAACCCGTTGCTGCACTTGCGGACGATGTGCGGAAGGTGTTCTTCGTGCAATATTACTCCTTTTGTCGATTTTTAAGAGATTAAGTAAGGTGGGATTAATGAAGTGGGTGAGAAAAAAATCGAGAAAATTAAAGAATGGGACAAAAATTATCATATCCATACCTTTGCCAATGAAAAAACCTATCAGCCCATAGTTGTGGATAAAACGGAGGGTAATTACTTTTTTACAAGCGACGGAAAGAAATACCTGGATTTCTCCAGCCAGTTGGTCTGTGTCAATTTAGGCAACAGTAACGAAAAAATTATTGCAAAGGTTACCGACGCGCTCAAACGATACGGTTTTTTATGGGATAAATATGCGACGGAATACAGGTCTTTAGCATCCCAAAAGATTATTGAAGAAATCCCCGGCGTTAACCGTTGGGCGGGGAAGGTAAAGTTTTTTAGCTCCGGAAGTGAAACTATTGAAGCCGCAGTCAGTCTGGCCAAACTCATTAAGAACAAAACCCGGCTGCTTATTAAAGAATATGACTTTCACGGCT
Source organism: Peptococcaceae bacterium UBA5318 (assembly GCA_002408285.1). Classification (GTDB taxonomy): domain Bacteria; phylum Bacillota; class Peptococcia; order DRI-13; family UBA5318; genus UBA5318. The sequence continues at coordinate 17,891 of DHRG01000043.1, forward strand.
GGACCAGCGAAGCTTTAAAGTGCACGTCGATCAAATATTTTGGCTCCTTAAAAGATATCGGTACTAATGAAATCGTGGAATTGCCGTCTGACGACAGTTATGTTACCATCCCCTCGCCTCTTTGTTGGAGGTGCAAATTTGGCAAATGTTACCCGGCATGTAAGGAAAACGGCGTCTTGCATTGCATCAAAGAAACAGAAAAAATCATCAACGAAGCGGGAGCAGGAACGATCGCCGCATATCTGGGAGAAACAGTGAGCGGTTTTGGCATGGTGATACCTCCCGAGGAGTATCTTCCTCAGTTAAGGAATCTTTTAAACAAGTATGATATTCTATGGATCAATGATGAAGTACAAACCGGTTTCGGCCGTCTTGGCAAGTGGTTTGCCTATGATCTATACGATGGTATTTATCCGGATATCATGTGTATCGGCAAAGGGCTGGTCAATTCGGTCATCCCGTGCGGGGCGATCGTGGTCAGCAAGGAAATTGCCAAGACCCTGGAAAGCAAGATATGGTATCTGGGCAGCACTTTTTCCGGTCATCCGGCGGCTATGGCTGCGGCAGTCGCTACTATAGAGTACATGATCGAAAATGAAATAGTAGAAAAAGCTTGCCGGAAAGGCGAATATCTACGTTCCAAGATGGAAAAATTGGCTGAAAAATATCAACCTAATATAGCTGTCAGCGGCTATGGTTTCTATATGCAGCTTGAGCTTTTGCAGTATAAAACGGATACCAGGAGTATTAATGTGAACAATGCATACTCACCCGCTAAGGCTATTATGGACGGGTGCTATCAAAGGGGCTTGGTCCTTGGGGGGTTGCTCCCATATTCGATCAGACTGGCGCCTGCTCTAACAGTAACCACGGAAGAAATAGACCAGGCTGTAGGAGTTTTGGATGATGTCTTGAAGAGTATTTTTGAAGAAGGGAAATAGATAGGTATGGATATTTTCAAGTTATTTGACGGGGAAAAATATATAAAAATTGAAAGCCCTATCTGTGTGTTTTTTGACATTACCAATAGGTGTAATCTTAATTGCTTTTACTGTTTTTCCAACGATAATATCATGAGAAAAGAGCATCATACCAATAGAATCAAACCGATCACAGTAGAACAGATCAAGGCGATATTGCTGGATATGGCTCAAAGCGGAGTTGCGCTGGTGGAATTTTCCGGGGGAGAACCGCTGGTTGTCAAGGATTTCATCAATATCGTTAAATATGCAAGATCCTTAGGATTAACGGTCAGCTTTGTATCAAACGGCACCTTATTTACCGAACAAATATGTCAGGAACTCCAAGGCCTTCTTAATCATGTCAATATAACGCTGAGAGGATATAACGAGGAATCCCATGACAAGGTAACGGGCATCAAGGGATCCTACCGGAAAACCTTAAATTCTATCAAACTTCTTAATAAGTATGATATTGGCGTTGGAATATTATTAGACCCAACGTACCTTAACTATCAACACATTAGCGAATATATCTCCGATTTGTTTATAAATGAAAAAATCCACTTAAAAAGCTTGTTTCTTAACCGCATCAATGTAAGAAATAAAGAAAACCAGGGCGAAGCCAAGGACGAATACTGTCTGCGCTCGGTGCAAGAATATGAGCAAGTCTTTGAGCAGCTTGAATGGCTCCACGAAAAGTTTGGACTTTTCGTAGAGTTTGAAATTTTTCCGTTGTGTGAGGTCGATCCCAAGTATCATAAGTTATTAACGAGATGCAATTACGGCTTGACCCACGCCAGTATTGACTGCGAAGGGAACCTCAAAATGTGTCCGGTTTCCAGTCAAACACTGGGCAGCCTTTTGACTCATAGCATAAAAGAACTATGGAGCGATAGCGAGGTGGCTAAAGATTTCCGCAGTCTGAAATGGGCCGATACCAAGTGCAAAAGCTGTCGCAGCTTTGAAAAATGCGGCGGCGGGTGCTGGAATTCCCAGCCGGAAACCTTGACTTACCAAAAGGATTATTTTTTCCGCGATATCAGGTTTGACGAAAGCTTTATCCCTCAGCTTAAAACGAAGATAATTTTTAAAGAAAACGACGGATATCATATATTACTGTTTGAAAGGAGGGTGCCGCGGCCTTTACCGGTAAAATCTTTCTATAAAGAAAGAGATATCTTAAAAATTTCCGATTTTGAGAAAAAAGTTATAAAATCGATCGATGGTTTAAAGACTGTTGATGAAATAAGAAGCCGGCTTCAATCCGCCCTGGATGCTCCTGTTAATTATGCAGAAATAGACAAAGTTTTAATTACACTGCACAATTATAATATTATTTAATGCAGTTACTAAGTTTATATTATATAATATACCAGAGTATTAAATAAAGGAGCATTGATTATGAATAGTGACAAAATTAAACTAGGGTATGACAAGACTTCACAGCGGGCCTTGCTTCATGCCACCGGCGTTACCAACAAATCTCTGGAAAGACCTTTTATCGGGATCGTAAGCAGTTTTACCGATTTGGTTCCGGGCCATGTGGATATGAGAAGCCTGGAGCGGCAAATCGAAAAAGGGATCCATTCCGGGGGAGGGCAAGCCTTTATCTTCGGAGTACCGGCGCTTTGTGACGGCATTACCATGGGTCATATCGGAATGCATTATTCTTTGCCGTCTCGTGAGCTGATCGCCGATTCCATTGAATCAGTTACTATCGGCAGTGCTTTGGACGGTCTGGTTTTACTGACTAACTGTGACAAAATAACCCCCGGTATGTTGATGGCCGCCATGAGGCTGGATATACCGGCTATCGTGGTCACTGCCGGCCCGATGCTGACCGGTCGGTACAAGGGAGAAAAACTTACCTTGATTAAGAACGGTTTTGAAGCTGTCGGCTGCTATGCGGCGGGTAAAATCACCGAATATGAACTCAACTGCTTCCAGCGGGAAGCTTGCCCCGGAACCGGGGCCTGCCAGGGACTGTATACCGCTAATACGATGGCTTGCCTTTGCGAAGCGATGGGCGTTTCCCTTCCCGAGTGCGGTACTTCGCTTGCAGTTTCCGGTAAGAAAAAGAGGATCGCCTTTGAAAGCGGGGAAAGAATCGTTGAGTTGGTGAAACAAGGCATCTCCATCAGAAACATCCTCAATAGAAACGCTCTGGAAAACGCCATTTATGCCGATATGGCTTTAGGCGGGTCCACTAATACCGTGCTGCACCTTCCGGCTATTGCTTCCGAAGCTGGGCTGGTTGTCACATATGATGACTTTACTGAAATTAATGCGAAGGCCCCGTTTATCTCCGCCATTCAGCCGTCGGGTGATTATGCTATGGAGGATCTGGAATTTGCCGGTGGGATTCCCGCCATTATGAAGACCATCAAACCTTTATTAAAAGACAATATCACCGTATCGGGGAAAACTGTCTATGAACTTGCCGATGAAGGCTATGTAAGTGACCCCGAAGTAATCCATACCCTGGAAAACCCCATCAGCAAAACAGGCGGTATCGCCATCCTCTACGGCAATCTGGCTCCTGACGGGGCAGTAGTTAAAGCGGCCGCCATGAGCCCGCATATGAAACATTTCAAGGGGCAGGCCAGGGTGTTCGATGGAGAGGAAGGAGCCATGAAAGCGATCCTCGCCAAAGAGATCAAAGCGGGAGATTTTGTCGTCATTAAATATGAAGGGCCTAAAGGCGGGCCGGGGATGCGGGAAATGCTGGCGCCAACCGCGGCTCTGGTCGGATTAGACCTAAGAGATAGTGTCGCTCTCCTGACAGATGGAAGATTCTCCGGCGGCACAAGGGGTAACTGTATCGGGCATGTGGCGCCGGAAGCCTATGAAGGCGGGCCTATCGCCTTTGTTGAGGAAGGCGATTATATTGAGTATGATGTGGATAAAAAATATATCAATCTTTTGGTAGACGAGAAGGAGATGGAAAAAAGGAAAGCCAAATGGAACGGCGCGGAGCCGAAGATAAAAACAGGCTATCTGGCCAAGTACATTAAACAAGTTTCCTCTTGCAGAGAGGGCGCTATTTGCAGATAATCCCTTTTCCTGATGGAGGGACTCAAGTGGAGGGTAATAAAATATTGGTATTTCTGGAAAAGAAAAACCAGGGTTTAAAAAGACTTCATTTGAGTCCCTTTCTATTACTAAAAAGCGGCCTGCTAAGCGGGGTCAAAAATTTGTATAAAAGTCAGGTCAGAGTGTTTTAAAAAATGGGAATGTTTTATAATTATCAAATATTATTTAATTAACTGTAACGAAAATCGAGGTGAAAAGAGGTATGGATGGAAAAAGTTTAATATTTGATTGGAATGTTCTTGATAACGCAGATGATAATAACAATAATGATAATACGATAAAAAGCATAGAAATAAATGATGAAACCTTACGGGATGGCTTACAAGCCCCGGGCATTGATAATCCTGATGTCGGGAAAAAAATCAAAATAGTGCAGTTGATCAGCGAAATGAATATAAACGCCGCTTGCGTGGGCTTCCCTTCGTCTAACGGAATAATGTATAAAGATGTGGAACAGATTATTAAGTTTGTCATAGAGAATAAAATTAAACTTCAAATAGGATGTGCGGCAAGGACAGTGGAAAAGGATATTAAACCGATTATCGAGTTATCGCAAAAATACGGTATCCCTTTAGACGCCAATGTTTTTGTGGCGACCAGCCCGATCAGGCAATATATTGAGGGTTGGGACATCGGCCATATACTCGGGCTGGTCAGAAAGTCAGTGAGTTTTGCCGTTAAGAATAATATTAACGTTTGTTTTATTACTGAGGATACTACAAGGTCAAAACCGGACGATCTGAGGGCTATTTACTCGGAAGCGGTGGAGCATGGGGCTGCGCGCGTATGTTTATGCGATACTGTCGGTCATGCAACTCCTGATGGTACTAAAAACTTGATAAAATATATGAAATCAATTATAAACAATAACAATAAAAAGATACTCATTGACTGGCACGGCCATAATGACAGGGGACTTGCCTTAGCCAACTCTCTGGCGGCTATTGACGCCGGAGCTGACAGGATCCATGCCACCGGTCTGGGAATTGGCGAGCGTACCGGAAACACCTCTATGGAGAAGTTAATAATTAATATTAAGATGAATGGTTTGCATCATTTCAACACAGCCAAGCTTAAAGAATACTGCCTCGCGGTTTCAGACGCCTTGAAACACAGGATACCGCCTAATTATCCTATTGTGGGCAGGGACGCCTATCGTACCGCCACCGGGGTCCATGCGGATGCGATTATTAAGGCTATGCAGAAAAAAGATCATTGGTTGGTGGATAGGGTCTATTCGAGCGTGCCGGCAAGGGACGTCGGCGCGGAACAAATCATCGATATCGGCCCGTTGAGCGGCAAATCTAATGTTACATACTGGTTAGAAAAGAATGACGTAGAGATCAGTAAAGACTTGATAAACGCTATACTAAACGAAGCAAAGATTAGCAGGAGAAATCTGACTAATTTAGAAATTAGTAAAATAGTCAAAGAATATAATAATACGCGTTTATCGCAGGAGGAATTTAAATGTTTAATTTCAACAATGACCAGATAGAAATAAAAAAGCATATTGAAGGTTTTAGTGAAAGTATTAAATTCCATGATATTGATCGTAACAATACGCGCTATTTTATGGAGGAATCCCTTAAAGCGGTCGGCGATTTAGGCTATTTAGGGATATGTGTCCCTGAGAAGTACGGCGGAACTGCGCTTGATACTTTATCGGCGGTAACGGTATTAGTAGAGTTCGCTAAAGTAAATGCGGCCCTTGCTCATATCGTAAATGCGCACTCTTTTTGCTTCTGCAGGCTGTTAGTAAAATTCGGCAGTGAAAAACAGAAGGAGTTTTATTTGAACCAATTGGCTTTAGGGCGGAAAGTTGGCACATTTGCCTTAACTGAACCGGATGGTTGTAATTTAGATAATATTAAGCTTACGGCCAAACGAAGGGATAACTATTATATTTTGAACGGAACTAAATGTATGATCACATATGCCAGTTGTGCGGATTACGCCTTGATCTTCACGAAGACCGGGCAGGCCGGCGAAGATATAGAACATTCTTATTCATTTTTTATTGTTGATCTAAAAAAGACAGAAGGTATCAATATCGGAAAACCTGAGATGACCATGGGTATGGAAGGAACCCAAATTGCGGAGATAAATTTTAGCGATTGCAAAATACCCGCGGATAATCTCCTTGGAAAGGAAGGTGATGGGCTGAACATTGTCGGAAATATGCTGGAAATTTCAAGGACTACCAATGCGGCTGTAGCTTTGGGAATTGCTCTGTCCGCCTATCAGGAAGCCGTAAAATTTGCACATCACAGGTTGCTTAACGGGAAGCCTCTGGTACAACACCCGGTCGCCAACTCTAAGCTTGCGGATATGTATTGTAAACTTAAGGGCATGGAGCTGTGTACTTATTATGCCGCGCAAATGTTTGATGAAAATAAAGAAAATATGTATTTTAATTCTTCTATCGTCAAGTACATGGTGACGGAAGCAGCCAAAGAAATATGTGATAAGGCGCTTCAAATCCACGGCGGATATGGTTATATCAAGGACTATTTCATTGAACAATTGTATAGGGATGTGAGGATCAACACAATTATGGGCGGGTCTACCGAAATTATCCTTTCTGGGATCGGAGAATTGATCTGTCAGTAAATGGTTATCTGAGATTATTAAGGATCCGGTGGCTGTGGAAATAAAAACCGCTATGGCCTCGAAGGACGAAATCCCCGTAATTCTTAATTTGAAAAGGCAGGTGCAAAATGGCTGGTATAGTATATTCAGATTATTATCTCCCTGAGGAAAAAATTGATTCCCGAGAAGTGCTTCAAGGGCACATGGGTGAAAAAGAAATGGAAATTTTCCGGGATTTCAGCAAAATCGACTACATCTATGTGGAAAGAAAACGTGACGATGTTGAGATTTTTATCAATTTAGTAGAAAAGTTTTTTCAGCGCACCAATATTCCTAAAGACGATATCGACTATATTATACATGCGTATCCGCCCCGGTATAGGCAAGGAAATATCGCTATACATTATTTGATCCAAAAATATTTTGGGTTAAATAATGCCGCCGTATTGCTGCTGGATTGCCAGTGCGCAGCGAATTTGCATGCCATGAGGTTCGCCGATGCCCTTATTGAAGGAAACAAAGCCAAAAACGTAATGATAATAACCATTCAAGCGGGACTTGATCTGTCGGAAAGATATGGCACAACAACGATCGTTGGCGATGGCGCGGGGATATTGGTGATCGGAAAAGAAAAGCCTGCGGCCTCATTTTTGGATTTTGTGTCTGTTTCGGATGGGACCTACAGTTTTAATGAGTACAATCATCTACCCACCGATTTTGACCATTTTAAATTTATCCGGGATGGATCGGCTTTTATCAATAATCTCGTCAATAAAAATAATCTGACACTAAGCGATATAAAATTAATAATTCCGCAGAACATCAACTACAGTACATACTATAATTTCTATGCAAAATTCATTGGAGTCCCACCGGAAAAAATTTATCTTAACAGTATCCTCGATGGGGGACATATGGCGGATGTGGATATAATCAGAAATTATACTGATATTGTCAGGGCCTCCCGACTGCAAGCCGGGGATAAGTTTATATTTTATGGGATGGGCTTAGAAGGAATGGATATAACTTATAACGCTTGTTTACTCCAATATAATGGATAACCGGAGGAGGATTCACATGGAACTGCATCTGAGAGCGGAAATTCTATTAACCCGAAAATGTAATTTAAGATGTAACTACTGTGGACTGGTGGATAATGAGAGGGACGAATTGACGCTGGAACAATGGAAAAAGGGCTTTCAACTTCTGTTTGATGTTTTAAATGTCAAAAATTTGTGTCTTTTAGGCGGGGAGCCGCTGGTCTTAGGCATTGATTATCTTTGCGATTTGGCAAAGTTTCTGGCCGGCTTTAAGGACAGGCAATTTGCCTTTGTTTCCAATTGTATGGGCCTGACCGAAAAAGGTATCGGACGTCTTGTTGATTCAGGGGTAAACACATGGGTCACCAGTATTGATGCTATTGGGGATGCAAATCTTTCACAATCACAAAGGATTAAATCCCAACAGGGCTTGAAAACTCTATTAAAATTCCAAAAATACGGCTTAAAGAACCTTATGGGCGTTATCACCATAAGCAAAAGAAATATTAAACATGTGATACCTACCGTCAACGCCCTTTTGGAATACGGGATTATACCCAATGTGGAGATTGTCCATTATAAAAGGGGCCCGTACAATATATTTTGCGCTCCCAGGGATATCTTGAAAGAAGATTTGCTGGATCATTCTGTTTTTGCCGAAGTCCAAGAACTTTCCGCCCAGTTAATCGAACTTTCCGGCAAACATAATTTCTTTCAAGTGCCGGAGTTTTTTGCCTTATGGGCTGATAGTAAAAAGAGCCTGGATTTAAAATGGAACTGCAAGCATATGACCTTTATTGCTGTGGATAGCAACGGCTGCATGGGTGTTTGCGATGATTTCTTTCCGCCCGAAGTCGCAAAAATAAATATCCTTGATTTAGAAAATATCACAAAAGACGAATTTAAAAAGGTATGGTTGAAAAACTGTCCGACATGTCCGGGGTGTTTTATGTCCAGTCACGTTACCTCTGATTTATATGTGGATAATATGCTTTCCGCAAGAAGCGCCGGTATCTTTAATGCTAACATGACTAAGGCATTGGAATACAAGTAACCTAATATGAATGAGATTGGGGGGATAAATATGGAGAAAATGATTGCACATTGCGGACAGGACTGTAAGGAATGCGATGCTTATAAGGCTACAGTTAATAATGACAATGGGCTAAGACTAAAGACAGCAAAAGAGTGGAGCGAAATGATGGGCAAGGAGCTTAAACCGGAAGACATCAAATGCATGGGCTGCAGAAGCACTTCCGAAGCGATTTATCAACAAGTTCCTCTCTGTAAAATACGTGTATGTGCTCTGGAAAAGAGAATGGAAACTTGTGCCGATTGTGACAGCTACATATGTGGCACTTTAAATGAATTCTACAGTCATGGGGTATTCTGGGCCAAAGATAATCTCGATGAGATCAGGAAAAACAGGCCGAACAAGATTTAAGCCTGAACAAGATTTAAGCCGTACACGTAAGCGGTTGTGACGCCATTCCCTTTGGGAGGTGGCGTTTTTCATCCGATAGTATAAAAAAGGCGGGTGTTTTGGTAAAACCCATGAAACACCCGCCTTGACAACAGATATTTATAGTTTAGACTTGCTGGCCTTAGTTATATCTAATCTCAGTCATATCTAACCTCAGTTAAATTTTAACCTTTTTAATCCAGCTCATCATGCCTCTCAGCTTTTCTCCGAGGCTTTCCAACTGGTGTTCTGATTCTTTCCTTCTCATAGCCAGGAATTCAGCCCTGCCGCCGGCATTGTTTTCCTGGATCCATTTTGTGGCAAAACTGCCGTTTTGAACTTCCGCCAGAATTTTCTTCATTTCTTTTCTGGTTTCTTCGGTGATGATACGCTTACCGCTGACGTAATCGCCGTATTCAGCAGTATCGCTGATGGAATAACGCATCATTTTGTACCCGCCCTGGAAAATCAGGTCTACGATCAGTTTCATTTCATTTATGCATTCAAAATAGGCGATTTCCGGCTGATACCCGGCTTCTACCAGCGTTTCAAAACCAGCCTTCATAAGTTCTGTTACACCACCGCAAATAACCGCTTGTTCGCCGAACAAATCAGTTTCGGTTTCTTCTCTGTAAGTAGTTTCCAGAATCCCCGCTCTTCCCGCGCCGATCCCTTTCGCATAAGCGAGAGCATAATCTTTGGCTTTTCCGGATACATCCTGATGAACGGCGATCAGGCAGGGTACGCCCATACCTTCTACGTATTGGCTTCTGACAGTATGGCCGGGTGCTTTGGGAGCAACCATAATAACATCCACATTACTGGGCGGAATGATCTGGAAGTAATTTATATTAAAACCATGAGCAAACATAAGAACATTGCCGGGCGCCAAATTAGGTTTAATGTCTTTTATATAAACTGATGGTTGAATATGGTCGGGTGTAAGAATCATAATAACGTCGCCCATCTTGGCGGCTTGATCAGTATCCACCACTTTAAGACCGTCGTTGATTACTTTTTGCCTTTCTTCGGTGAACTCCGCCGGCAGTCCAACTACTACATTGGCGCCGCTGTCATTCAGGTTTTGGGCCTGAGCATGGCCTTGACTGCCATAGCCGATTATCGCTACAGTTTTGCCTTCCAGTAAAGAGAAATTACAATCATTGTCATAGTACAATTTTGTCATAATATTCATCTCCTTTTAGTTTTTAAAAAAAATTTGTACTAAAAAACTGATAGAAACTCACATTATACTAAAATATCACCCCCAATAATAAAAAATGAAACACTTCATTATATATGCAAGTTACATGCCAAGTCGGGATTTGCTAAAAAGGACTGTGACACACGGCTTTATTTTAAATTAAAAATAATTTCTTTTAATATAGTTGTCTAGTTATTGAGCATAATTAATTAATATCGCGCTGTTATACAAGAAATTGCCTCTTCAAAAATTGAGCATTGTTCAAAATATTAACACAAGTAGCGCAAATCAGTATCGAACTATTAAAAATTTTAAAAAAAGGCTTGTAATCAGGTGGGAAATTTAATAATATTAGTAGTATAATTACACTAGGTATAGTTGTAAGTATGCCCGCATATTTTGGAAGGGAACGAACGGATAATAACAGGGACCAAAGAAGCCAGGGGCAAACGTGAATGGATCCGTAAACCGAGTATTTAGAAAATATAAGATTATATAAAAAAAGACAGATTTAAACAAAATAATAAAATATGTTCGGAAAACCGGCCGGCAAATATTTATGATGGGTCGGGATTATCGTCAATTTTACAGGTAATATCTTGTTCGCCTTATTTATATTTTTATTGGTTATGTCGGCCAGGTTTCTACGGAAAACTGGAATGATTACATAACAACAAAAAATGGCATGTAGGCAGACCTCGTTTATTTTCAAAATCCTTTAATTTATGACACAATCCGTTAAAGAGCTATTAAGCCCTGAATGGATTGATGCCAATGGGAAAGGAGGGCAGGCGGGATTATAACTCTTTTCAAAATATAAAGGGGGGTAAATAATGAAAAAATTCAATCGTTTAATAGCAATTGTAATTACGCTGACTTTGGTGTTTAGTTTAACTGCCTGCGGAAAACAGGCCGCATCCGATACTTCGACGGAGCCTTCTAAAACAACTGTCATCAAGCTGGGAATGACAATTAATGAACAAGACAGCTTCTATCTTTGTGCCAAAAAATTCTCTGACTTGGTTAAGGAAAAGACAAATGGCGCCTATGATATCCAGCTGTTCCCGAATTCGGCCCTGGGTGATGAAAGGACAATGCTTGAGAGTATGCAGATGGGTACTCTGGATGCCGGAATAATCACAAGCGGGCCATTTATTAATTTTGTACCGGAGTTCGGTGTTTTCGACATGCCGTTCCTATTCCCGGATAATGCAGCTGCTTACAAGGTTCTTGACGGTGAAATAGGCAAGGAAATACTTAAAAAATTAGAGGCCAAGGACCTCAAAGGGCTGGCATATGCCGAAAGAGGCTTCCGGAATCTTACAAATAGCGTTCGCGCTGTTAAAACAGCCGCTGATGTAAAAGGGTTGAAAGTCCGTGTTATGCAAAACGAAGTTTACATTGCAGCCTTTGAGGCTATGGGCGTAAATTCCGTGCCGATGGCCTGGACCGAAGCGCTTACAGCTTTGCAGCAAGGTACGATACAAGGACAGGAGAACCCGGTTAACGTTATCCATGCATATAAGATGTGGGATTCACAAAAGCACGTTACGATGACCAGACATGCTTATGCGGCTGCGGTTATAACCTTCGGACTTAAAAAATTCAACAGCCTGCCGGCTGATATACAGAAGATATTTTCAGAATCAGCCCAGGAAGCTGCGGAATATGAACGCGCATGGGTTGCGGAAAACGAAACGAAGCAAATGGCTGAATTAGAAGCAAATGGCATGAGCATTGTTAAGGATCCCGATCTGGACAGCTTCAAAGCGGCGGTGAAACCTGTATATGACAAATATCCCCAATATAACGACTATATCGTAAGGATCAATGCAGCAATCAAATAGATATGACATATTTAGTGTAATTGTGGGGAGGTGTGTTCTAGATTGATTGCAAATGCAGTAAAAAGGGCATCGGATGTTATAGATAGGATCAGTTGCTGGCTTGTCGTATTAACGATGGGCGGAATGGTTTTTTTTACGGCCCTTCAGATAATATTTCGTGTGTATTTACAAGCTTTATCCTGGAGCGAAGAGGTTGTCCGCTATTTGCTGGTATGGTCGACCTTTATTGGCGCCGGCTGTGTTTATAAGAGGGCCGGTCACATCAACGTCACCTTCATCCAGGATTTTTTCAAGGGTAAAGCTAAAAAGTTTATCCAGCTATTAGTGCAGTTACTGAACAGTATATTTTTTGCAGCGGCTGTTTATTATGGTATACAATACATGGAAAAACAGGGAAGCCAAGTTGCTGCTGCCCTGCCTATACCCATGAGCCTGATGTATATGGCGATTCCGGTGGGTTTCGGAATTTTGCTGCTACATTCGGTGAGCGCTTTAGTTGAAGCCGGGACGAATAAGGGGGTGGAAAAATAATGGGTGCCTTATTGTTTAGTGTTTTTCTTGGCACACTAGCCCTTGGTGTCCCAATAGCTTTTTCCATAGCAATAGCCGGCGTGGTTGTATTGATAGCGGGCGATGTCAACCTTCTGATAATAGTACAGAGGATGTTTGCCGCTACGGACTCCTTCTCGCTCGTTGCCGTCCCGTTTTTCATCCTGGCAGGGGACCTTCTGGCCCGTGGCGAAATGTCAAAGACACTGGTGGCTTTCGCGGAATCCTGTATCGGAAAATTAAAGGGCGGGTTGTCCGCGGTTTCCGTATTAGCGTCTATGTTCTTCGCCGCCATATCCGGTTCAGGTGCGGCAACTACAGCGGCTGTCGGATCTTCGATGATACCGGAGCTTAAAAAAAGAGGCTATGCGGAAGACCGTTCCGCGGCGCTCATCGCAGCAGGGGGTTGTATCGGAGTTGTCATTCCTCCCTCGGTGCCTATGGTGCTTTATGCGGTTATTGCAGAGCAGAGCGTCACAAGGTTGTTTAAAAACGGTTTTTTTCCGGGATTTATGATGGGTGGCGTACTGATTGCCATTTCTTTGTACCAAGCTAAGAAACTTGCTTATCCCAGCGGAAAACCATTTTCGCTTTCTGAATTATGGAAAACCTTTCAAAAAGCGATCTGGGCAATCATTATGCCCTTAATTATACTTGGCGGTATATTCTCGGGTTACTTTACGCCTTCCGAAGCCGCAGGCGTTGCAGTTGTATATTCTATGCTTGTGTCATTGTTCATTTACCGTGACTTGAGTATTCCCGAACTGGGGAAAATAATGCTGCAAAGCGGCAGGACATCAGCAATGATTATGATTATTATTGCGTGCAGCGGTATATTCGGATGGGCCCTTGCAAACTGGAAGATTCCTGAAACAATTGCCACAGCAGTACTTTCAGTTTCAAGCAATACGTACATCATTCTTTTTATAATATCGATCCTTATACTTATTGCAGGCGTATTTATGGAAACAGCTTCAGCGATCATACTTTTAACCCCGGTATTCCTTCCGTTGATTAAAATGATGGGGGTTGATCTGGTACACTTCGGGCTGATATTCACAGTCGGTATCGCTATTGGTATGATAACGCCGCCTGTTGCGATCGATCTGTTCGTCGCTTCTTCTGTAACAGGGCTACCGATTGAGAGAATTGCTAAAGTGGTAGTACCATACCTTGTAGGGTTGATCATAGTGTTACTTATCTACATATATCTCCCATTATTCATTCCTGCGCTGATCATTTAAGCCACATTCTATTGTGACCGCCTAAAATGTGACGTGGGTTTGTATGCCCGGGTTTAATTTGTTTTTCTTAATCTTTAAAACAAGGACTGCCACAAGTGTATCTTGTCGGCGGTCCTTGTTTTGCCTATGCTGCGTACGTTAACTATAGCAGACTATAAATAAATCAAGACGGCTTTTTTAAGACTTTATGATAGAATAAACGTTATCAGATGTTCGATGAAATAGGGTGAGAAAATGTCAAAAATAGAATTAATAGCGACAGCGGCTTTCGGTATTGAATCCCTGGTGGCTCAGGAATTATCCGCCTTAGGGTATCAGGATCAAATGGTGGAAAACAGCCGTGTTACGTTTAAGGGGGATGAAGCTGCTATTGCCAGAACCAATCTGTGGCTGCGGAAAGCGGATAGGGTTTTGGTTAAGATAGGCCAGTTTGAAGCCCGGACCTTTGAAGAACTGTTTCAAAAAACCAAAGCTCTGCCTTGGCCTGATTGGCTGCCGTCCAACGCGGAATTTCCAGTGGAGGGGAAATCCCATAAATCCACACTTTTTTCCGTATCCGATTGCCAGGCTATCGTAAAAAAAGCCATCGTAGAAAAAATGAAGGAACGGTACAAATTCCAGTGGTTTCCGGAAAACGGTCCCCGGTATACCATTGAAGTAGCCATCCTGAAAGACTTAGTGACACTGACCCTGGATACAAGCGGTGTGGGTCTGCATAAAAGGGGCTATCGTAAATTGGTGGGACAAGCGCCTTTAAAAGAAACCCTGGCCGCTTCTCTTATCGCCTTGAGCTATTGGCGTCCGGAGCGGGTGTTGGTGGATCCTTTTTGTGGTTCTGGCACCATTCCCATTGAAGCAGCTTTGCTTGGGCTGAATATAGCCCCTGGTTTGACCCGCAATTTTGCCGCTGAAAGCTGGCCCAATATCCCTGTTAAGCTTTGGCGGGAGGCCAGGGCGGAAGCGTATGATGTCATCAGGAAGGATGTTCAGTTAGATATCAGCGGTTTTGATATTGATGAAAAAGTCTTGAACCTTGCCCGCTGCCATGCCAAAGAAGCCGGAGTGGAAGATCATATACATTTTCAAAGAAGGCCCTTTTTGGAACTGCAGTCCAAAAAGAAGTATGGTTATCTGATTTGTAATCCTCCTTATGGGGAACGGTTGGAAGACCAACAGGCCGTTGAAGACTTGTATAAAAAGATGGGGCAGATCTTTAAGAAACTGGAAACATGGTCTTTTTATGTACTGACCCCCCATCCGCGCTTTGAAAGCTTTATTGGGAGAAAAGCAAAAAAGAACAGAAAACTCTTCAATGGCCGGATCGAATGCCATTTCTATCAGTTTCATGGGCCCAGACCTCGTAAGCCGAAAGATCCGTCCGGTTTTGGAAAATAAGAAACGGTCTTGCGATAAAATGAGGGAAAGGTCTGATAAATGATGATAAAAGTCAATATTTATAAAAGTTTGATCGCTGCTCTTGATGCGGGTAAAAAAGCGGTATTGGCCACTACTATGACGAAGAATGAAGACAGATAAACCTTGCCCCAAAAAATCCTTTTCACGGAGGAAGACTTGAATAACCCCATTCCTGCTGACAAACAGGAGGAATTTTTGATTCGGAAGGCGCAAGAGGTATTGATATCAGGTAATCTCCAACTATTGGAGGGAACGGAACAAGAACTGATCCTGGTAGAACCTTATTTTCCCGAGCCCCGGCTGATTATTTTAGGTGGGGCCACATTGCTCAACCCTTGGCTGAATTTGGAGCGAAAACAGGGTTTTCCGTTACAATTGTAGACGACCGGCCTTCCTTTGCCAACACAGTGCGTTTCCCTGATGCCGGTACTGTACTGTGTGAAAGCTTTGACCGCTGTTTTGATGTGTTGAATCTCAGTTCATCTGCTTTCGTCGTGATTGTCACCCGGGGGCATAGGCATGATCTGAAATGTTTACGGCAGACGCTGCGATACAGTATGGCCTATACGGGAATGATCGGTTCCCAACGCCGGGTGCAAGGGATTAGAACACAGTTGCTGACTGAAGGGGTGTCCCAAGAGAAGCTGGACGCCGTATATTCGCCTGGGGGTCCAAAAAGCAAACTGGCCGGAATACGACCGGGAAGTACTGATAGAATTGAGTAAAGAAGAAGAGGACCCCAAGGCGCTCGTTACCGTTGTCACCGCTACCGGTTCGGCGCCCAGAAACAGGACGCCCTTCAATGGCCGGATCGAATGCCATTTTTATCAGTTTCATGTTATATCATTTGATTTGCATGATATGAACTCCTGACCAAAGGACCGGAGGCCACATGCCGGAAGCCCAGTTGCAGGGCGGTTTGTCTGTAACGCTCAAAAATATCGGGATGGATGTATTCGATTACAGGGTGATGGCTGGGGGACGGGGCTAAGTATTGCCCAATGGTTAAAATATCACAATTTGTATTACGCAAATCCCGCATCAATTGAATTACTTCTTCTGTTTTTTCGCCTAAGCCTACCATAAAGCCTGATTTTGTCAAAATATCAGCGTTTGATAGTTTAACATTTTTGAGCAACCCCAGCGAACGCTGATACACAGCCATTGGACGCACCTCAGGATAAAGACGTGGGATAGTTTCGATGTTGTGATTGATGATCTTCGGTTTAGCCTTGATTATTTGGGATAAAGCGGCGGGATCTCCTTTCAGATCGGGGATTAATACCTCCACAATTACGTGTTGATTTAGTTCATGTAGTTTTTCAATAACCATTGCAAACTGGCCGGCTCCTCCGTCAGTCAGGTCATCTCTTGTGACAGATGTGATCACCACATGCTGCAGGTTTAATGTAGCGACGGCTTGCGCCACATGAACGGGTTCTTCCTGATCCGGGGGCTGGGGGCGCCCTTTGGAAACGGCGCAGAAGGTGCAGTTTCGTGTGCAGATATTTCCGAGGATCATGAGGGTCGCGGTTTTTTTGCTGAAGCATTCCATAATATTGGGGCAGTTTGCTTCCTCACAGACCGTATGGAGGGACAACTGTCTTAACATGTTATAGACTTCATTTAAAGCTTCGCTCCCGTGGATTTTTACTTTCAGCCAGTCGGGTTTTTTTGTATGCATCTTAAATCACTCCTCCATTCGAGTCAGCGTTAGTTTATCCATTATCGCCGGTTCAACAGCGAAAACGTCGGCAAAATGTTTCACAACCTGTTGATTTACAATGGATAGATCGAAGGAATGACCGGTAAGTTTTTGTAAAGAAGTTACACCTTTGCCGGCAATTCCACAAGGCGTAATCCAGCGGAAATGGTCGAGATCCGTATTAATATTAAAAGCGAAACCGTGCATCGTAATCCACTGTTTGATAGCGCAGCCTATGGCTGTAATTTTCTCATCTCCCACCCAGACCCCGGGATGTTGGGGGTCGCGTCCGGCTTTAATGCTGTACTCTTTTGAGAGAAGACGGATAAAAGTTTCCTCAATTTTTCTGACATAAAGGTGAGTATCTTTGCCGTGTTGATTTAAATCAAGAATAGGATACCCTACAATCTGGCCCGGACCATGATAGGTCACGTCCCCGCCGCGGTTGCTTGGGAATACGGAAATACCCTTTTCTTTAAGAAAAATTTCAGAAACTAAGATATTGGTTTGGTGATAATTGATGCCCATGGTAATCACCGGGGGGTGTTCTAATAACAACAAGGTGTCTTCTATCTGTCCCTGCCGACGCAGCCGCAGCAGACGCAACTGCAGATCTAAGGCCTTAGAGTATTCGATACACCCAAGAAATGAAACAAGCAGCCTCCTCATATTTACTACAGCCCCTTTATATTCTCAATTTTAGCAAAATTATATTTATTATTATACTAAAGAAATACAATCGGGAAAATAGGAATTATAGCCGGCAATAAAACCGCCCAGGGTGTGAACGGTTTTATAATTTTATCTTAATCTTAAAGATACCTACATTAATAAGGGACTGGAAGATGATAACAGTGGCGGGACCCAGGAAAAGACCG
This sequence comes from Peptococcaceae bacterium UBA5318, assembly GCA_002408285.1. Classification (GTDB taxonomy): domain Bacteria; phylum Bacillota; class Peptococcia; order DRI-13; family UBA5318; genus UBA5318. The sequence goes on from DHRG01000043.1 coordinate 35,883, forward strand.
ATAAACCCGGTCAATTTAACGCCTACATACAAGCTGACCAGGATGGAGAGCGCACCGATCCCGATGGTTTGCGAGAGAATTTTCGGCTCAATGATCCTGCGGATGATGACAATAATAACATAGTGGATCACAAGACCAATAGCCAGGAAATAATTACCTGTAAAAGCGTAATAAACAGCCATCGGTATCATAACCGAACCCGTACCTACAATAGGTAAGATATCGACTAAGGTAATAAGCAGCGCCAAGGCGGAAGGATAGCCGATCCCCAAAATCAAAAAGCCCGCCAAAACTACCAGAAAAATAATAAAGCTGATAAAAAGTTGGCCCAGGATAAAACCGAAAATGGCATTTTGCAGTTTACCCAGGACAGTATTCAGTTTGTCATGAGTTTGCGGATCGAAAAACTGCAGAAAGGATTGTTTCATCTGGGGAAGGCGCATACTGATGAGATAAAGGGCAATAACGATGATTAATGTTTCAATGAAGATATTGGGGACTTCTTTGGCGATATTGAAGAAAAACCCGGCCATGGCGGTTAAGATACTTTGCAGGGTGTTATAAAGACCTGTGGTGAACTGCAGCAGGCTATCCTGGTATTCAGGGGGGAGGGATTGAAAAAGTTCTTGATATTGAGCTGTTATCTGTCCGATAGAAAGATAAATGCCTTGGCTTTTTGTCAGAAGGAAGTTGATCAAATCGGCGCCTTCTTTGAAGACTTTGACAATGAGGAAGTAGCCCAAGGTGATAATGGCGAGGATAAAAAATGTACAAACAACGGGAGAAGCGATACCTCGCTTGATTTTAGCTTTTTTGTTGAGAGCCAGGATGACGGGTTCCAGCAAAAAAGCCACAATAAAGGCTAACAGAAACGGGGCTCCCACTGTGAATAAGCCATAAAGTCCCAATAATATTAAGAAAGCGTAGATCATATTTTTAAATGACAATAAACCAAACCTCCATGGATATAATTTAAGTTTATTGTACCAGATTTAGCCGCAATAGTCTTTATTATACTACTTTCAACCGAGTTTTTTCTTCACTGACAGGAACGATATAGGGTGTATGGGTGAAGGGGTTTTCCAGGATTTCCACATGGATGGCAAAGGCTTGGTGAATATTTTTACCGATCAATACCTCCGGTGATTTTCCCTGGGATAAAATAGCCCCTTCCTTCATCAGGATAATTTCATCACAGAATTGCGAGGCCAGATTAATATCATGCAGAACAGCGAGAACTAAAATACCGCTGTTGGCAAGTTCTTTCAGCAGATTCATGGTTTCGACCTGAAACTTGATATCCAGATGGGAAATCGGCTCATCCAGCAGGAGGATCCGGGGCTGTTGGGCTAAAGCCCTGGCGATATAGACCCGTTGCTGCTCGCCGCCGCTAAGGCCGCTGGAGTGCCGGTTCCGGTAATCCCAGGTATGGGTGAGTTCCATAGTCCTTCGTACTATCTCCCGGTCCATCTGTCTTTCGCGTTGGAATCTTCGGAGATAGGGGATCCTCCCCATCATCACCAAATCATAACAGGTAAATGTAAAGTCGTCAGAAATATTTTGCGGGACAAAGCCGATCATTTGGGCTCTTTCTTTTCCGGATAGCTGCTGAATGTTTTTGTTGTTGATCAGAATGCGCCCTCTCCAAGGTGTGTAATAACCGGAAATGTTTTTTAGCAAGGTTGTCTTACCGCAGCCATTGGCGCCAATAATTCCAATAAACTTAGGGGTATCGAGCTGTAAATCGATACCCTGGATAATTTCCAGGTCATTATAACCAAAATGCAGGTCTTGCACCTGAATAATCGCGTTCATGATCTTCACATACTTTCCGCTTTATTTTTCGATTTTATCAGTAAATATAAAAAGAAAGGACCGCCTAAAGCCGCTGTAATAATGCCCGAGGGAATTTCCGCAGGAGCGAGGATAAGCCTGGCTAGAGTATCTGTGAAAACCATAAAAGTAGCGCCTAAGAGGGCTGAAAAAGGGACCAGGATCCGGTTGTCCGGGCCTACCAGGAGCCGGGAGATATTGGGAATGATCAGACCTACAAAGCCAATGATGCCGCTAATGGATACAATGGTCGCCGTAATCAGGGAGCTAAGCAGCAGGACGTATTTTTTGACGGCTTCTGTGTCTACTCCCAAGTGCTCCGCGGCTTCTTCCCCAGTCATGATTACATTGATATCACGGGTGAAGAAGTATAAAATGAGGGATCCCCCTAAGATGACGGGGGCTGAAAAATACACTTGCGTCCAGGTGATGAGGCTAAAAGAGCCCATGGTCCAGAAGACGATTTTAGAAAGTTCATCATGGTTCAATAACATCAAGAGGGAGATCAAAGCCGTTAAAAATGTGCTGAGAGCAATCCCGGCCAGCAGCATGGCTGTTGGCGATACCTTAAAGCCGGTTTTTGCAAAGGTATAGACCATATAGATGGTGACCAAAGCAAAGAAAAAGGCGGATAAAGACATTTGAAAAAGCCCAAGCCCGAGGATAATGGCTATCGTAGCGCCAAAAGCGGCTCCTGAGGATACACCCAGTACATAGGGATCGGCCATGGGATTTCGGAGTAACGCCTGGAGGCAAGCGCCCACAATAGATAAGCCGGCGCCTGCCATAGCGGCTTCGACGATCCTGGGTAACCGCAAAGAGAGTATAATAAATTGGTCCGTATCATTTCCACTCCCTAGAAAGACCCGAACGACGTCAGCAAAGGGGATGTGAACGGCTCCGTAAGAGATGGAAAACAAAAGTGTGATCAAAAAAATTACCAAGGTAAAAGGTCTTATACATCTATGCAGCAGCTTCACGTTACTTAAAAGCCTCCGGGTGCACATATTTGGCGAGTTCCGCCAAGCCTTCCAAGATCCGGCCGGAAGGCCGGGTTACAATGTTATCGTCTGAGATGATAAAAATATTGCCATTTTGAACGGCCTTAGTGTTCTGGAAACCGGCTTTTTTTATTAGATCGGTTACGTCACCGGCATGGGGGGCTGTCACAATGACCGCGGGATTTTTTTCAACCAGTTTTTCGATGCTGAATTGTCCCCAGCCTGTGATATCACCGGCAATGTTAACGCCGCCGGCTAAAATGATCAATTCATCAATAAATGTGTCCCGGCCTGCTGTCCAGTTTCCGTTGGCGTCCACCAGATAAAAGGTTTTGATCTTGGGGAGGTCTTTTACTTTATTTTGGATCTCGCTTATTCCAGCCTGCATTTCTTCGATCAATTTCTGACCGTCCGGCTGGGTATTGGTTATTTGCGCGGTGATGCGGATGGAGTCGTAGATTTCGTTCAGGGTAGTCGCTTCCAGCATAACCACCGGAAACCCCAATTTTTGCAGCACGTCCATCTGGTTCTTGCCCGATAGGCTGGAGGCAAAAATCAGATCGGGCTTTTGCCGGGCAATAGTTTCGATATTCGGCCCCTGAAAATCCCCTACTTTTGGCAGGGAGAGGACTTCCGGAGGATAGTCGTCATAGTCGGTAACCCCGACGATCCGATCTCCCAGTCCCAGAGTAAAAAGGATTTCCGTCAGGCTGGGCGAGAGGGATACGATTCTTGTGGGAGCCTGGGGGATACTTACTTCCTGGTTGGCGAAGTCCTGTACCTTCAACGGATACTGGGTCTTCAAATAGCCGGCTGGGGGACTTGTCTGCTCAGATGAAGAGTCCTTTACGGGCGCGGTCGGAGAACATGCGGCAAATAGCAGGGAAAATACAAACAGCACAACAAGTGAGGCCCATTTAGCAGATTTCAATGAAAACACCCCTTAAAATAAGTAAGCCTACCAAGCGGTAGGCAAGAGCGGCATCAATCATCCCTACCTTCCCGCCGAAGGAGATTGATGAGTCCATAAGGTGGGTTTCCTGGCTTGCGAATCATCTTAGCCCGGCCTTCCCGGCAATAAAACCAGTGGCATTGATCGGGTTTTATCCTCGCATACAGTAGCGGGGGCTGCAGCGGATTTAAACCGCTTTCCCTGCACCTTATAGAATAACATATTATAGAATAGCATATTGAATATGCTTTTATTATAGTATGATTTCTTCTAATTGAAAACAAGAATTATTTCGCGGTGATTCCTGGAGGAGAATAGAATAAAAAATATCAAAATCATACTATATATTGGGTCAAGTGACAAAATATTACCGTCAGTGGCTGGGTACAATTTTTATATTTGCGAAAAATTAGTAAATAATAAATATTATGATATAATCTAATAAAATGTAATAGTATTACCACATAATGTATATAATCCCAGCAATTTTTCCACTCAGGGATGTGAAAAAATGTTTCGGTATTATGCGGTTCAGGTGTTAACCGGACAAGAACTGAAGATTAAGAGAAATGTCGAAAGCATTTATGGGAATCGGATCGCCGGACAAGACGTCGAACTGATTATTCCTTATCAGGCGTGTTTGAGGAAGCTTCAAAAGGGTCTGCAAACCAATAATAAAAATCTGCTGCCGGGCTATATTCTGCTTAAGTGCCAGGACTTAAACGACGCATTATATTACGCGTTAAAAAGGGTAAAAGGGGTCTGTAGGATCTTACGGGAAGATATTGTTGAGGAACAAATCAGACATCTGTTGGGAAATAGCAGGTCATATTATGATAAAGCGCGATCTCTGGCGCGTCATCTTCAGTGTAAAAAAGGGGATAAATCTATCCTGTTTATAAAATGGCTTCAGCATTGTTATGTTTACCGGGCTAGGGTGGTTAAGGTTATTTTTCAAAATGCGACAAAGATTCTTTCCTTTGATTTCAGCAGCTTTTGGCCGCCGCTCCTGATTTGATCCATAACGGTCATACCTGAATCAAAGAAGAATGCCTATGTGGGTTTAAATGCGAACTAACACCGGGACCTTACCACGGGAAAAGCCATTCATCCAGTCCTATAAGAACAGAAAATCCGTACTGGGCGCTGCCCGGATATTTTATACTATCGGAAAGTATAAGTCTT
>DHRG01000009.1 GCA_002408285.1 Peptococcaceae bacterium UBA5318
TTAGAAGGCCGTTGCTCTATCCTACTGAGCTATGGGCACATTAAAGTAACATCGCAGCAAATGATATCTTAACAAAAAAAACGTCTGCTGTCAACCGGTAAAACCTATCCGCCCCGCAACTCCCACTGCCACCGGCCTTGATTTTCCTGCAAAAGAATACCGCAACATTTTTTTAAACCCCGCGGACAAATGGGACTTCCCGGATTTAAAAACCAAATGCCTTCCATCTCTTCATGTCGAAGGATATGGGTATGTCCGTAAATACAATAATCGGCACCTTCTTCCAAGGCTCTGTAGAAAAGCCGGTGCAAGCTGAATTTAACGCCATACTGGTGGCCGTGGGTCACAAAAAACTTTTTACCGCCTGCGGTAAAAAGCAATTCAGAGGGATACTCCTCGAAATCGCAGTTTCCCTTCACCGTCAGAACCGGGACCCCCCATTTTTTTTCAAAATATACCGCGTCTTGCCAATGATCGCCGGTATGGATATAGAATTCCACCGGGGGAAAAACATCGTTGATTTCTGCCATGCTCTCCCTGGACCCATGGGTATCGCCGATAATTCCAATCTGCATTTTCCCACCCCCGAATAGAGCCTAACAACCATGGGATAAACGTGTTCTTATAATTGTTACGGCTTCCCGCAAGGCTTGGCCGCGATGACTTATCCTGTTTTTTTCCTCCAGATCCAGCTGGGCAAAGGTCTTATGTAAACCCGGTACATAAAAAATCGGATCATAGCCAAAACCGCCCTTCCCCTGGAACTCACTTACAATAATACCCGTACAGCGGCCTTCGGCGGAATAAATTTTCCCATCCGGCGTAGCGATGACCGCCACACATACAAATTGGGCTGTCCTTTGGGATAGCGGTATATCTTTTAGAAGGGATAACAATTTCATGTTATTACGGCGGTCGTTCCGTTCCTCCCCGGCAAAACGGGCGGAGCGCACTCCCGGAAGCCCGCCCAATGCTGCGACCTCCAAGCCGGAATCATCGGCCAGCGTGATTAAACCTGTTTGTTGCGCACCTAAAAGGGCTTTCTGGGTCGCATTCCCTAAAAAAGTGGGCTGATCTTCCATAGCTTCCGGTAAATCCGGCCAATCGTTCAGCGTCATGATTTCCAGAGGAAGTCCCGCAAGAAGGCTCCGCAGTTCCAGCTCTTTGCCTTTATTACGGGTTGCCATCAGTAGCTTTGCCGTCATAAAAATCCCCTATCGCTATTTTTTGTAAACCGATCAGCTCCCGGATACCTTGCCCGGCCATTTCCAACAAACGGTCCAACTCTTCCCGGGAAAAGGGATAACCCTCCGCCGTCCCCTGGATCTCCACGAATTCACCTTTTTCAGTCATGACAATATTCATATCGACAACCGCCTGGGAATCTTCTTCATAACACAAATCTAAGAGCAGCTGGTCATCCACTTTCCCGACGCTCACAGCCGCCAGCCAATCCCGAACGGGGAGAGCGGGCAGGACCCCGGATACCACAAGCTTAGTCAACGCCAGAACCATAGCTACAAAAGAACCGGTGATGGATGCGGTCCGAGTCCCGCCGTCCGCTTGGATCACATCACAGTCCAGAATAACCGTGCGCTCCCCTAAAGCAGTCAAGTCAACCACGGAACGGAGAGCCCGGCCGATAAGACGCTGGATTTCATTCGTGCGTCCACTGATTTTTCCCCTGCTGGCTTCCCGTTGGGTCCGGCTCTGCGTGGCCCTGGGAAGCATGGAATACTCTGCCGTGACCCAGCCCTTGTTTTGTCCTTTTAAAAACGGAGGCACTTTATCCTCAATCGTGGCATTGCAAATCACCTTGGTCTGGCCCATTTCCATGAGCACCGAGCCCTCAGCATACTTTATATAATCAATGCTCATTTCAACGGGTCTTAATTCCAGAGGCTTTCTACCATCTGTACGTTCCATGTTTTTCCCCTTCCCGGGCGTATTATAGTAAATCGTAAAGCTGCCCCTCCTGGGCAAGACAAACCTCTCCCGGATAATTTTCCTTTGCTTGGGCTAAGAGGATTTGGTGGTCTAATTCCGGCCAAAGATGAGTCAAAATCAGCTTTTTGACTCCGGCCCTGGACGCTAAAGCGCCCGCTTGTCCGGCGGTCAAATGTCCTTTGGCCGGGGCTGTCAAATACTCGGCATCCAACAAGCTGGCCTCACACAGCATAAGCAGCGCCTGATCCGCAAATACGGCCAACTCATCATACCAGCTTGTGTCGCTGGTATAAATGACCTTTTTCGCCCCCTGGCACAGAGAAACCGCATAACAGGTGACCGGGTGATGGTTTTTTTGAAATTGCAGGGTCATATCTCCAATCCGCACCGGATTTTGCCGGTAATCCTCCAGGTCCATCAACTGAAAAACTCCCTGCCACTGGCTCATCTCCCGCCAGGCTTCGTTTTCCTCTCCCGGGGCATAAACCGGCAAAGGCTTCTTCCGGCTGCCGTCCCTGATACTCCCGGCTATAGCATGACGAATGCAATGATAGTCATGGAAATGATCCGGATGATAATGACTGACTACCAAGGCGTCGAGAGCCCGAAAATCAAGATAGTTTTGGAGTTTGGCAAAGGACCCATTCCCACAGTCCAGCATGATCTTAACCTCAGGGGATTCCGCCAGGAATCCGTTACACGCTTTATTGGCCGGAGCATAAGGGGCATGAGCTCCCAAAACCCTGATTTTCATATTCCACACCTCACATGTATCTCAAGGATATGTTTAATCAAGTGAGATAGCCCTGACATTTTTGATTTCCTGATGTAAAAAAAACTTTCCCATCCTCTGAAAATTTTCCGGATCGCCGCTGACATAATATTGACGCGAGGGGTTCTCTTCCTGATTGGACAAAGCGAGCGTATCCAGCATTTTTTTCGCCAGCCTGACAGTTTCCCGGGCGGGATCAACAAATGTCACGCCAGGCCCTAAAATATCCAAAATGACAGGAAGCAAGTAAGGATAATGGGTGCATCCCAGGATCAAACAATCAATGCCTTGCGTCTTTAACGGCTGCAAATATTCTTTGGCCGCCCGGCAGACCTTTGGTCCATTCACCTCGCCCTTTTCAACCAGGTTTACAAACAAAGGGCAAGCCACCGCGGTTACTTCCACAGCAGGATTTTTCCGCAGCAGGGTTTTTTGATAAGCGCCGCTTTTTACAGTGGCCTCAGTGGCGATGAGGCCGATTTTGTTGTTTTTTGTAACCCGCAGGGCTTGATCCGCCCCCGGTTCGATCACCCCGATAATCGGCCGGGAAAATTTTTTCTTCAGCTCGTCAAAAGCAATGGATGTACTGGTATTACAAGCAATAATAATCATTTTGCAACTCTGCTCCAGCAGAAAACCTGTAATAGACGCGGCAAACTCCTTTAATTCTTCCATCTGGCGCGATCCATAGGGCACATGGGCTGTATCGGCGTAGTATATGTAGGATTCCCGAGGTATTTCTCTAATCATTTCCGTAATAACGGTTAAGCCGCCCACCCCTGAATCAAAGACGCCAATAGGGGCCGCTCTATAATCATTCATATATGTTCCCGCTCCTGTTTACTTAGGATTGCGTTTTTTATTCTATGAAGTAACCCGGCTTTTTATTTCTCTTTTCGGGCAAAAATCCCCCCCTTCGTAGCACGGGCGTCAAAGACGGTCAGAAAGGCATTGGAATCCCAGACATCAATCTCCTTCTTTAACTCTCTTATTCTTTTGCGGGGCAAGATGACCTGCAGAATATAACGGATCCCTTCCCTGCCTATCCCTTCAATTACTGTAACGCCATACCCTTTATCCCGTAATAATTCGGTCAGCTCCAAAGGCGTCTTCATGGTGATGACCTGAACAGTCAGTATACCCACCGCCACCTTTTCCTCAATGAAACTACCCACATAGTTTCCGGTGGCATAACCCAGAGCATAAAACAAGAGATTGAGCGGGTTCTGCAAATCGGAAAAAATTATATTTAAGGCTATAATATAAATGATTACCTCAAAAAAGCCGATGATGGACGCGTATAACCGTAACCCCCTTACCACCATCAGCGTACGCATGGTCGATAAAGACACATCACAGATCCGGGCAAAAAAAATGAATATGTAACTGCCAATTACCGCTAACATTGCCTCACCTCATTATCCAACGGTTCATATTTATATCAAGTATACCATTACCTCTAAGTCTTAACCACCCGTTCGTAAAGGGATTTTAAAGAAAACTTGGCTTACGCCAAGCCTCTGGCGACGGCGAAAGCCTTAGTTGCACTTATACTATCATCCTATTAAGACTTATACTTTCCGAATAGTATAAAGAAAAAGCAAAGGCGTTTTAATCAGCCTTTGCTTTCAATCTACTCAAAGTAACTTTGGATCCCCCGGAAAATTCCCACTGCCAACTTCTGACGAAAACCTTCATCGCCTAAAAGTATTTCTTCCTGACTATCGGAAATAAAAGCAGTTTCTACCAGAATCGAGGGCACTCGCGTTTCCCGTAATACCGCAAAATTGGATTCCCTAACGCCCATATCTTTGCGTCCTACGGTTTTAACCAATTCATTTTGCACAAGGGTAGCCAGCTTTTGGCGGTCGGATCTCTGGGCCGCCAGGAACTCGTCCCCCCACGGCGCATAGAAATAAGTCGTATGACCGGATAAGCCCTGTGTTGAGGAATTCGCATGGATGCTCACAAAAATATCGGCCTGACTATTATTGGCTATCGCCGCCCTTCCGGCTAAGCTTAATTCAGTCTGCCCCAAATGGGTCATGATAACTTTTGCTCCAGCTGCTTCCAACATATTTTTCAGGTTAACGGCAATCCGCAGTGTGACGTCTTTTTCATAAAGATTTGTCCGGGGTCCGATAGCTCCGGGATCTAGCCAGCCGCCCGGCTGCACGCTGGCATGGCCGGGGTCGACCACAATCACTTTTCCTGTCAGCCCCTTAGACGTCCCAATATTTAAGACCATGACCGTCTTCTTTTTGGCGTCATCATACGTTGTATCTAACGCCGGGATAAACGTACTTTTGATTTCAATAACAGCTTTATTATCCCGCGCATATATTTTCAGGTCTAGGATACCGAGTCGTTCGATTTTGCCCTCATAGTTGATTTTGGTGGATCCGTCCAAAGTAAGGACCACTGTCTTGTTGCTGCTGTCCGTCGTTACCTGGATCTGATCCTTCGTCCATCCTTCCAGGTTTAAAACCGGCCTGTTCCCTCTTTCAGTGATACTGAATCTCTTTTGGTCGGCAAGGGGAGCGCTCAGAACCTCGTTATCAGCGCTATCGCCACGGGCCGGTACACTTTCGGCCGACGGCTCAACCAGCCAACCGGCAACCCAACCCCGCGCCTGAGAAGCCAGTTCGACCTGATACCAGTCGTTCTGCTTGCTAATGACCGCTAGACTTTGTCCTTTATAGACCTTGCTAATCACTGCCGACTCTAATGACCCTTGTTGGCGGATATTGACTATGTCCCCTGTAATTATGACTGACTTAGGCAGATCTTGGGATGGGGTTTGTACTGGAGTGGTTGGTGTATTCGAAGCGGGAGCCAATACCTTGACGTAATTACCTGACACCCATCCTTGTTGGGTTCCGACCTGGATTTTATACCAGCCATCTTTTAGGTCAACGATGGCATGCTTTTCGTTTAACCCAATTTTAGTAACCATTTTGTAGCCTGTGCCGGGGCCGCTTCTAACATTAAGTACCTTCGTAGTAACCTGAAGATATTTTTGTTCGGAGCTGCCGTTTACCGCAGCGGCTGTTTGACGAACCGTAACTAAATCCTTATGTACCCAGCCCGCTTTTCCTGAACTCAGTTGAATTTTCAGCCAGGAGCCGGAACTATCCAGCACTGCCAGCACCTGACCGCTTTTGACTTGCGTTACGACCTGGTAAGAAGTCCCCGGTCCTTGACGGATATTCACCACTCTGCCTTTTACCACACCCTCTTCCCCTGCCCATACTGGAATTCCGAATACCCACAGAATCAGTATCAGGCAACAAAGGACCCACCTTTTTAAGGGTGTAAATTTCACCGCATCACCTCCTTTTTCCTTTTACTGTATTCGCCTGGATTGTCGAATTTCCTCTAGTTAAATCTTGGTATTTAGTGCCTAATAATAACAAAAAGCGCCTTCCGGCGCTTATGCTCTATTGGATCATACTTGTATTTTTAACCAGGTCCTGGTTCAGTTTTACATAACCCAACAGCGTATCGACTTTTTTCCCGTCTATCCGCAATTCCACCTTCGAAACGGTGGGAAATTGCGTCAAGGTATTGACGATGGAATATACCGCAAGTTTTTCGCTGGTAGCCGAAACAGGTAAATCTTTCACCAGGTTTCCGCTAAAATCAACGATGGCCAAACCATCAGGCCGGATATTAATATCCAGCAAACGGGCGCTTGCAGGAAGCGTCGCTTTCAGCCCCGTCTGTGTCGGCCCCTTAATCAGTTCTTCCATACTACTCCTGGCTATCCCGGTAGCCTTCTCCACGTTTCTTTCCTCTACCACCAGCTTTTGGCCGGCTTCATCCGTAAAGTACAGAGTCAATGTTTTCAATTCCCCGCTTGCCATCGTAGTCTTGGGTGTTTCGATAACAACCGTTGGTGTTTGGGTTGTATCCTCATTAAATTCTTGTTTCAAGGCTGTGAACTTATCAGTTAAAAAACAACCGGATAAAACCATGGTTAAAAAAAATGCCAACAATAAAACAAGCGCCAGCTTCTTCATTTTTTCCGCCCCCTTCTCATCACTAGTAATACATATATTGGTACCCCATGATTTTATGACAAATAAATAAAGAAAACTTGGCTTACGCCAAGCCTTTGGCGACGGCGGAAGCCCTAGTTGCACTTGTACTATCATCCTATTAAGACGTATACTTTCCGATCGTATGAGAAAAGCCGGGGATCACTCCCCGGCCGGCGCCTCGTTTCTCTTATGCCGGTAATAAATCAGTCCTCCTGCGGCCAGTATCGCCATTACGCTCACAACCTGGGCGGCTCGTAAGGTTGAAGTCAGCATCAGAGAGTCCGTCCGCAATCCTTCGATAAAAAAACGCCCCACTGAATAGAGGATTACATAGGATAAAAAAACATCCCCGCATTTTAGCTGCTTTTTCCGTCTTATCCAAAGCAGAAACAGGAATACTCCCACATTCCATAAGGACTCATAAAAAAAAGTGGGATGGCGGTAAGCCCCGTCAATAAACATAGCCCACGGGACCTGCGCCTTATCCACCGGATATCCATAGGCCTCCTGGTTAAAAAAATTCCCCCAGCGTCCGATGGCTTGACCCAAAACAATACTAGGCGCCACGATATCAGTGCTTTGCCAAAAGTTTATTTTATATTTTTTCAGCATGAAATAACCGACTAGCAAAGATGCCAGCAGCGCACCGTGAATAGCCATCCCTCCATGCCAGGTGGCGGGGATTTCTTTGGGAAACTGCCGATAGTAATCCCAATTAAAAACAACATAATAGAGCCTTGCCCCAATAAAGGCCGCCGGTATAGCCACTATTAAGGTATTAAGAAAATGATCGGCATTGATCCCCTGTTTTTCCACTTCCCGCAAGGCCAGAAACGTTCCGATCAAGATAGCGGAAGCGATTAAGATACCATACCATCTGATGGCAAAAGGTCCCACGGTAAAAACAACCGGGTCGATTTTCATGATATTAAAATACCCCCTGTAAAATCTATTTTTTACAGCGTATAAACTTCTTCCCCGTGTAAGACTTGGATGCCCATCTTTTCGATGACCTCGATCAAACCGGCGTGGTTTTCTACCCGGATTATCACCAGAGCGTCTTTTGAGTCTGAGCCGATAAAAGCATACATGTATTCCACGTTAATACCGGCTGTATCAAGACTTTCCAGAACTCCCGCCAGCCCGCTGGGACGGTCGGGAACCTTGATAGCCAGGACACTGGTGATATTGGTTATAAAGCCCTTTTCCGTAAGCACCGCAAAGGCTTTATCGGGGTCGTTAACAATCAGGCGCAGTACGCCAAAGTCTGACGTATCTGCGATTGACAAAGCCCTGATGTTGATCCCGGCATCTCCCAGCACACGGCAGGCGTGAGCCAGGCGGCCTTTTTTGTTTTCCAGGAATAAGGATATTTGCTTAACCATCTGAACACCTCCTAGATATTTCTTTTATCAATAACCCGTTTAGCTTTGCCCTCACTGCGCGGAATTGTATGGGGCTCCACCAACGTTACTTTAGCCGAAATACCTAATGTTGATTCAATTTTATGGGAAATCCTTTTCCCGAGATCCTCCAAACCTCTGACTTTGTCGGAAAACATAGCCTGGGATACCTCCACCTGGATCTCCAATTCATCCAGGCTGCCTTCCCGTTTTACGATCAACAAGTAATGGGGTTGGGTTTCCCCGATATCCAGAAGAATAGATTCGACCTGCGAGGGAAAAACATTTACTCCCCGAATTATCAGCATGTCGTCAGTTCTTCCCATCACCCGGTGCATTCTGATATGAGTGCGGCCGCACAAACAGTGTTCCTCATACAAGATGGAAATATCCCTGGTCCGGTAGCGGATGACAGGTATCCCTTCCTTCGAGATGGTGGTGAAAACCAGTTCCCCTTTTTCCCCGTATGGCAAGACCTCACCCGTTTCCGGGTGAATGACTTCCGGGATAAAATGGTCCTCAAAAACATGCAGCCCGCTTTTTTCCTGACATTCACTGGCTACTCCTGGTCCAATAACTTCTGTTAAGCCATATATATCAATGGCACTGATTCCTAACCGTTTTTCGATTTCATCCCTCATCTTTTCCGACCAGGGTTCCGCCCCGAATACACCATATTTCAGCTTGCAGCTTTCCCGTTTGCCACCCATCTCCTCCATGGTTTCAGCCAGGTAGATGGCATAAGAGGGAGTGCAGGCTAATACGGTCGTACCGAAATCGTTCATCAGCATCAACTGCCGTTGGGTGTTCCCCCCGGAAATCGGGATCACGGAAGCGCCGATTTTCTCCGCCCCATAATGGGCCCCCAGCCCCCCGGTAAAGAGCCCATAACCGAAAGCCACCTGTACCACAGAATCTTTGGTTGTGCCGCCACAGGTCAGGGTGCGGGCCATCAATTCGGACCAGGTGTTTAAATCGGCCCGGGTATAGCCTACTACAACAGGTTTTCCCGTGGTGCCTGAAGAAGCGTGCACCCGAACTATTTCCGACATGGAAGATGCAAACATCCCAAAAGGATAGTTGTCCCGCAAGTCCGTCTTGGTGGTAAAGGGGAGTCTTTGCAGATCTGCCAACGATTTGATATCCCCCGGTTCCATACCGGCTTCCTGGAATTTATGACGGTAAAAGGGCACGTTATGATAGACCCTCTCAACTGTTTTTTGCAGCCGCTCCAACTGTAATGCGGTAAGCTGCGGACGCGGCATACATTCATAATGTTTATTCCAATACATTCTCTTCCCATCCTTTTCTTGAGAGGTATTTTAATAAGTATATGCCATAAAACATACCCTATCAATAATTATATAGTATTGTGAGAGGGTTATAATGAAGATTTTTTTATCTTATCTTGGGATCGCGACGGGTTCGTTTATATTTGGTTTCGGCCTGAATTATTTTATTATTGCCAACGGTCTGGCTGAAGGCGGTATTACAGGGCTTGCCTTAATTATTCATTATTTCACGGCTTGGCCTGTAGGAAGCGTCAATCTGATTTTGAATATCCCCTTGCTGCTGGTATGCTGGAAAAGGTGGGGCCGTTTGTTTGTTACCAAAACCCTGTTGGGGGTGGCGGGGGTTTCCTTAGCCGTTGACCTGACCCGCAGCGTAGGCCTGCAAACTCACGATCTTTTGTTAGGCGCACTATATGGCGGGGTATTCTCCGGAATAGGCATCGGTATTGTAATCCGTTCCGGGGCAACAACAGGGGGCGCCGATATCATCGCCCGGTTCATCCATGAACAAATGGGTATCAGTATGGGCAAAGTATATCTGGCTATTGATTTTTTTGTTTTATCTTTGGTGGCGTTTTTTTTCGGCTTGGAAAAGTCCCTTTATACCTTAGTGGCAGTATATGTGTTCAGCGAGGTGGTAGATAAGGTGGTGCAAGGATTTAACACCGCCAAAGCTGTCATGATCATCTCCAGCGCAGTCCCCCTTATTACACATACCCTCATCCGTGAACTGGACCGCAGCGCAACTGTCTTGAAAGGATATGGCGCTTATACCGGACGGGAAAAAGACGTCCTTTATGTTGTCGTGGGGATGCACCAACTTCTTCAGCTGAAAAAAATAGTCCGCAACTACGATCCCCAGGCCTTTGTCATCGTAAATGACGCCTATGAAGTCCTGGGGGAGGGTTTCCGCCGGCCTATCTGATGCCGGCCTGTCTGATTTGTCGGCAAGCGAGCCGCTAGTACTTCCAGTACTCCCACTCTTTAAGCGAGAGATAAGCGGCGCTAAGCTCCTGCATAACGGCTTCTTAGGCTCAGTCGGAGTTAATACTCCGCCTGGGCCTAAGAAGCCAGTTTATCAAGTCTTGCTCCTTGCTCCAGAAGCTTTTCTTGCACCCACCGGATTTGTTCGGTCTTAAATCCCCGGGGGGATTCCCCGTAAAGAACAGCTCTGGCGGCCGCCACTCCCGCCGCATCACCCAAGACCGCCAGATTCGGCAGCACGCGTAATTCCGCCCAGGCGAAGGAGGAGCACCCCACCGCATATCCGGCCAGGAGAAGATTGTCCGGTTCTTGGACCGTCAGCATGGAATAGGGGAGATAGACAGGGTTCTGCGGTTCTCCGCCGCTTACCGCCCAATCCGGTCTGACCCAGCGTGTGACAGGCCAGTCATACGTCCCGCTTTTTTTGAGATCTTCCGGGCTGTAGGCATTGATATCCATCATATAATAGCCCAGGCCGATACGCTCCGCATAGTTTTCCTGGTCTTCACCGCTATTTTTATCGCTTCCGGCTTTTTGCGCTTCCCGTGCCGTGACGGCATAGTTCGTGTTTTCACTGTCCGCGCTGGGAAGCTGTGCTTCTTGCCGCGCATGGACCGTTTCCCGGATATAGAGTTCTTTCCCGACGACTGGTTTTCCCTTTTCATCTAAAATAAGACGCGCCTGCCCAAAACCATACTCCTGTCCGTCGGCATTAACGGTAAACTGCCGCAGGGTTTCGATGAATTCCGGATTCTGTAAAAGCTCCTGCGCCTCCCGACGGCCTTGTTCAAGACTGCGGTAACCGGCCGCCGTCGAACGCGGCTCATTGACCGTTCCTTTATCCCGGTCATGGACTCTTCCATCAACATTGAAAACGAGTAAGGTATTCACCCACCATTCGCTGCTTCCCGCCCCATCCTGCGCGGCGTTAATAGGCTTGATAGCAAAGCCTGGCCCGACTGACCGGTATTTTTCATTAAAGGCTATGACCTGAGGGTTTTTTCGCCAGGTTTCTTTGCCGCCGGCCAGACCCCAACTGCCCAAAGCGTCACGGGTAAAGACCCATTCTCCCAGCATACCCGGCTGGGATGGCGCCTGGACTCCCGTCACCTTGAACATCAGAGTAGCCGCCTGTTGGCGGTACCACCCGCCGGCTTTTTCTTCCTCCGGCAGATATTGACCCGGCCAATCCTCCCGGCCGTTGCTGACCGGTGCGCCGGAAAACATGGCTAACCGCCCGTCATCGGAAGCGTCAATAAATATTTTTGCTTCCAGTATTTTTCGCCGGGTACCCCACTTGACAGAACCATTCTCCCAATCGGCTAAATCCGCCAAATATAAATCGTTGACCTTTTTATTTTTTAAGCTTACCGCTAAGATATCATAGCCATAGAGAATACTCAGGTTCGGATATTGCGCCAGATCCTTTTGTATGATCTCAGCCATAAAACGGGTGTTGTAAAATTGTCCGGACAGGGTGAACCAACGCATAAAAGAGCCTTGGGTCACCAATTGGTTACGCCAGATGCGAATATCCGTAAAATTCTGGCCTCCGCTCGTCCCCAGTCCGCCCAATTCTTCCGCGGACTCAGGGACAATCAGGCAAATGGATTTTTCAGGCATTAGCGCCGCCGCATTGCGGGCAGCTGCACATCCGGCAAAACCCCCGCCATAAACTATCACATCCCGCCTTTCAACAGCTAAACCGGGCGGGGACGATAAGTAAATTAAAATTGTCATAACAATTACTATCAAGACAAGGAATTTACGCATTTTTCATCTCCCACCGTTCAAGAACACATTTTTTTCACAAGGGCTATTTCTCTGGCATAGCCCTCATTGTCATTAGGAGTTTCCAAGATCAGCGGGATTTTTTGCATATCCGGATCACAAACAATCTCTTTAATGACCTCCAAACCCAGATGTCCCTCTCCTAACTTGGCATGGCGGTCACGCCTGGACCCGACCGGAAACATGGAGTCGTTGAGATGAAAGGCCCTTACGCTGGATAAACCGATGGACTTGTCGATCTCCTCTTTTATTTTTGCGAAATCTTTCAGGTCATAACCCGCCCCGGTCATGTGGCAGGTATCCAGGCAAACCCCAAGCTGGGGATGATCGCCGCATTCTCTTAGAATCCTGTTCAGCTGTTCAAAGGTATTGCCCAGCTCTGTCCCTTCCCCAGCCATTTGCTCCAGGAGAAGATAGACGCCGGCAGGGATCGTGGCAAGGATTTCGTTAATTTCTTCGACTATCAGGCGGATCCCAGTATCTACGCCTTGGCCGCCGTGGGTCCCCACATGAACGACCAAATTCGGCGCGCCCATTTTTTCTATCCTCATAAGGTCATCTTTGATCGTCCGCAAGCTGAACTCCCGTACCTCCGGTTTGACGGAAGAAAGATTATATGTATACGGCGCATGAGCCACCAACGGACCGAACCGGTTTTCGGCAAGCAAAACATGGGCTGCAGCGATGTCCTTGGGGATCAAAGCTCTGGCACTTCCACCCCGCGGGTTTCTGGTAAAAAACTGAAAAGTATTACCTCCCATCTCCAGGGCGGCCTTGACGGCTGCGGTTAGCCCTTTGGCAATAGAGATATGCGCTCCCAGAAACATTATTGACGCCCCCTTTTCTCCCATTCCAACAACCAGGCCTTTTTGTCCAAACCGCCGCCGTAACCGACCAGTTGACCGTTCTTCCCGATCACCCGGTGGCAAGGAATAATAATGGATACCGGGTTATGGTGGTTAGCCTGCCCTACCGCCCGGCAGGCCTTAGGCCGTCCAATCCTGCCGGCCAGTTCCTGGTAACTGAGAGTTTCCCCAAAAGGTATCCCGGCTAATCCGTCCCAGACCTGTTTCTGAAAAGCTGTCCCAAAAAGCAGACAAGGAACGGAAAAGACCCTCCGGTAGCCGTTAAAATATTGCTGCAGCTCTTCTTTGGCAAGGGCTAAAACCGCCGTTTCCTGCTCCGCCACCAGTAAATCCGGAAAAGGTAAAGAACCCTTTTGGTAATTAAAACCCGCAAAGAGCAAATATTGGTCGTTTGACACAAGATGAAGCCGTCCCAACGGCGTGGGCATGTCCTGATGATAGAGCGGCTGCTGCACAGCACTATGTTTCATAAGCCTCCTGCCTTTCTTAGCTAATTTTTTCGCGCATATAGGTCAGAAATTCCCGCAGCGAACCGCGGGCCTTGGGTTGAGGCGCTCCCTCCCTGGCGATCAGGTAGTCCGTAACCAAATAAGTATTAAAGCCAAGTTGTCCGGCGATCATATCTTCTTGAGCATCATTGCCCACCATCCAACATTCTTCGGGATTCAAGCCTAGCTTATCCATGATCTCCCGGTAATAAAACAGATTCGGTTTACAGGCGCTGCTATTTTCATAGCTGCTGACATAGGTCCACGGAAAATCCTGAATGCCCGCCCAGCGCATTCTTTCTTCAATGGCTAACTTGGGAAACAAAGGGTTAGTGGCGATTACAATCCGCCATCCCCTGGCTAATGTTTCCTGAAGTACTAAGGAAGATAAATTATTGAAAATAGCATGCGCGCGCAGCTTAGGAAATTCATTGGCATAAAAATCTTCCAAAAGGGGAGATAATTCCTCTTCCTTAACCTGAATAGCATTCGTAAAATCCTTCATGAAAACTTCCTGATTAGTTTCCAGCCCTTCATTATGAAGCATAAGGGTTGTGGATGCAATCAGCTTCTTAACAAATACTTGGGGCGCCGCCAGTTTTCTGCAATGGTTGGATATGGCGGAAAAATAATCGCGCAGAAATGGACTAAATTCCATTTGCAATAATGTCCCGTCCAAATCAAATAAAACAGTTTTCAAAGAAATAAAAACCTCCATCCGTCATAAATAATATATTAATATCATTATAACAAAAAAAGCTACCCCCCGACGAGGTAGCCCCAGGAGCTTCATCTATTCTTTGGTGCTTTCGGGACTATTGCTGTATGTGACTCTTGTTGGAAACTCATATATCTTACACTCCTGTTTTTCTTGACTATCAGGTTCCTGTTTTTGTATAGCCTGTTCGAAGACGTCCCCGCTTACCAGGTTGATGATTCGGGTTATTTCATTATTTCCATCTACTTCATTTTCCACAACAAATTCACCGGCCGGAGAACGCAAATCAGCTAAGTTAGCCAGCAGCGCTTGGAGCATTTCTCTTGACAGTGTTATGCGAACATGTGACATTAGTTTTTTCCTCCACTGAATTCTTACCCGTAAGTCTTCTATATCATTATAAGAAAGAAAGCTTGAATTGCTACTGCATTCACTTTAGTTTTATCAATTTTTATTGTGGCCGCATAAAATACAACGATATTGGAGGTGTATATATGTTAAAAATCTTTCAGAAAGAAGTGGAATTCCCCCTTGCCGGGAAAATACGAATTCAGGGACTGCGCTCCGAAACAAGCCCTCATCCGTCTTATACGTTTACTGATGATCTGCTCAAAATCCAGGATACCTGGGCGATTCAATTAGCTTATAGCTTGTTAGAGAAAAGGAACTCCCAAGCTGCGCCGGAATTCCTTGAATATAAAGTTGCGTGGGAGGATGAGATCCCCTGGCCAGAAAATCTGTCACGCCAAATAAGCATAACATATAAAACAAAGCCGCACAGTCTGACAAGTTATATCAAGGAACTACCCGGAAATAAATTATTATTATTATTGACCCTGGAAGCTGCCCTGGAAATAACCTATCCTCCGGAATATTTACCCAAAGAACAGGAATCTCTAACCAAAGAACAAGAGCCTCTGCTCAAAGAACAAGAACCTGTTATCCCTTGGGAGGAGAAATTCACCCGGCTCGAAACGCTGATCGGCGCTTTGGAAAACAGGGTTAAAGCCATGGAAGAATTAGTGCCTGAACTGTGCCAACCTTATAGCAGTCTTTCGGGAAGAATCGTGGATGCCTTTCGCCTCATCCCTGTGGTAAAAGCCGAGATTGAATTAACCCGGGATTCCTCCGGCTCTCCCATTTATAAAACAATCAGCAATAACCGCGGGATTTATTTCTTGGATCGATTAACTCCAGGCACTTATGACGTAACCGTCAGACACCCCCGCTTTCTACCCTTGGTGATAAAAGGATATGTAGTGAAAGAAGACGAAGACAAAAACCAGGATTTTTTGTTACGCAGATTGTGAAAGGAGGGCATACTTTATGGGAACCAAAGATATGCTGAACCGCTCCATTACTTATGAGGAAGCGCTTCTGCGGAATTACCGGCAATATACCGCTCAAGCGGATGACACGGAAATCGGCACCTTATTCACCAAGCTGGCACAGGAAAAAAGACAACACATTGAGGAATTAAAATCCATGTTAAAGCGATATTGCAAGCCCTGAGGCTCCCACCATTTACATCCCAAGTTGTGGGAGAAGGACACTATTAAGAAACAGGAATGATTGGTATAAAAAACGGCTGACAGCCTCATTACTGAAGCATCAGCCGTTTTTGGCCCGCGCTCTTAATTTTTTTCTAATAAATTTTAAAGCCGTCGTACGGTATCGTTTCAGGAGCAAATAGAGGACCCACCAGGTAAGGGTCACTACGATCAATCCATTCATCGCCGAACCAATCAAAAAGGCTTGCCCTACATATAATAATTCCCTCAACTCCACAACCGTCGCCACATGTAAGCTTTGATGGACCATTGCCGGAGATTGGCCGAGCAGCAAATCTCCCATGAGATAATTCAGATAGAAAAAAAGGGGGAAGAGCGGCATGGATATAGCCCAACCCAACGTCGCCGCAATCAGATTTGCGCGAAAGAGGCCGGCTAACCCTACAGCTAACAGAGCTCCAAAACCACAAGTGGGATAGAAGTGGACAAACACACCCCACGCAATACCCCCCGCAACCGCTTTCGACGAATCTTGCAAACGGAACAGTTTTAATAGATAGTATTTGATACGGCGCCGGTATTTCACAACATTCCTCCTTTTGACTCATACATTCGCTTTGATGGCAGCCATATCCTGTCTTTGTTCAAAAAAATAATTGACGGGAAAACTATAGCCAAAAAGTCCATTAAAGTGTAAAGGAGGCTGCCATGTTTATATGTCCATTGTGTAATGGGTTATCCCGGTTAGAACTATCTTGTCCCCTTTGCGGAGCACAACTGGAAGATCAGGGGTTCTTAGGAAATTATTATGGGCCGTACAGTCCCTATGAGGACGAAAAAAACCTTGACAGGACGGATGGGGTAGGCCCCGGGCAGTGTATCCATCTTTTTTCCTGCCCGGTCTGCGGATATGACCACCGGTTGGTGATTAACAGCCTTGATAAAGAGAACCAGCTTCATCCTTTGGACAGGACGCGTCCATAAGCCGGCCCTGTCCAAAGGATTGTTTACGTATGATTACCGAATGATACGGGGGATTTCCACCAGTCCGGCCCCCTGCTGTTCAGCAGATAAATTTGTCAAATTTACCGCTCCCTGGGACATGATCTCCTTAATCTGCCCCGGAGGCATCATACCATAATAATTTAACAAAGCGGATGCTGTCCCCGCGATGTGCGGCGCCGAAAAGGATGTTCCGCTTTTTACCGCATATCCCTTTAACCAGGTGGAATTGATATTAACACCAGGGGCACAAAAGGCAATTTCCGGCCCATAACTTGAGAAGCTGGCAATATTATCACTGTTGTCGGTGGCAGAAACCGCAACCACGGAAGAGAATCTGGCCGGGAAATTTACATCCTTTCCGTCATTTCCTGCTGCGGCAACCAGTAAGATCCCCTTTTGATAGGCGCTGTTCATAACGCGCTGAAAGCTATCATTGGCGTCTGATGTGGAAAAGCTCATATTAATAACTTTAACCTGCCTCCTCATCAACCAATCTATACCTTCGATAATATCGGACAGTTTCCCGTTGCCATTTTTATCAAAGGCCTTCACAATATAGAGATCGGTATAGGGATTGATTCCCACCATACCATTAGAATTACAGGCGGCAATGATTCCCGCCGCATGGGTGCCATGCCCGTAATCGTCCCTAAAACTAGTCACACCTTCTAAGGTGCTGACTCCCTCTTTGATGTTGGGCTGTAAATCCGGGTGATCCAAACTGATTCCGGTGTCGATAATTCCTACGCGGACGCGCCGGTCTTTCAGCTTGCCCCAAACTTTCGGCGCCCCGATCCTCTTTAAACCCCAGTCTACCCGCTTCCCTGAATGAATGGGAAAAGGCTGGGGTTTGGGCTGCGGCAATTGGGGTTGTTGGTAATAAGGTTGATAAAATGGTTTAAACAAGGTGGCTAAACAGCATAGCCTAAACTCCAGATCCTCCTCAACTTTGAATTTATCTTCATATCCGCGGACGGTCAGCGAAACATTGCCCTCACCGGGAAATTCGCATAAATAGCCTTGAATCAGAGGTAATTCTTTAATAATGTGCCCTCCTGAAGCGCTGATCGCTTCTTTGAGAAAGACCATATCCTCCATGTTTTGCATAGTTACAATTTTTCTAACCGCACCCGTCCTGGTTGCCTGCGTACTCATAGCCATTAATCTCCTTTCCTTAACGACATAAAGGTTTACGTAGTACCTTATGCCGCAGAAATTCAATTGGCTACTCAAGGCGAAGACAGGCTTTTGTTTTATCACTGAACTAACATTCAGTTGGATTTGAATCTCCCCCTGAATGAAGTCCCGTTCAATGGTATAATAGTATTAACCATCAAAAGGAGGTGAATTTTATGAAAAGATTTTACCTGATACCGCTGCTTTTTCTATCCATACTCGTGGGCAGCTGTGTGTTGACCACTCTGGCCGATAAGGACTCAACACCTTCGCTCCCCGTCCCATCTGCGCAACAACAGACAGCCGCTTCTGCCTTGAGCCGGGAATGGGTCATTACGGCGGTGGGGGACATCATGATGCATGACACTCAGATTAAAGCAGGGTATGATCCTAAAGAGGATCGCTATGACTATTCCTCTTTTTATACATACGTCAAGCCGTTTCTGGACTCCGCCGATCTAACTATCGGCAATCTGGAAACAACCCTGGCCGGTTCGAAAGCCGGATACAGCGGATACCCCCGCTTTAATGCCCCGGAAATTCTGGCAGCCAACCTGAAAGAGGCCGGTTTTGATATTTTGACTACCGCCAACAACCATTGTCTGGATAAGGGGCAAGACGGTTTGATCAGTACCCTTGATTTTCTGGACCAGGCCGGTCTTCAACACACCGGGACCTTTCGCAGCCCTGAAGAACGTGCCGGGATCCTCCAGGCAGACGTCAAAGGCCTTCAGGTAGCGGTTCTCTCCTATACATACGGGACCAACGGGCTAACTACAGCCAAAGGTCATGCTTACTCTGTCAATTATCTGGAACCGGAGTCCATAAAAAGCGATATTAATAAGGCCAGGGAATCCGGCGCACAGTTGATTATAGCAGCCCTTCATTTTGGTATAGAATATCAGCCTTCTCCCAACAAGGCGCAGCAACAGCTGGCCCAATCCCTTCTGGATGCCGGCGCCGATATCATCCTGGGACAGCATCCCCATGTTTTGCAGCCCGCGTTTTTCTATCAGAAGGGGTCCGCCGGAAATAAGAAGTTTGTGATCTATTCGATGGGTAATTTCATTTCCGACCAGAAAGGTTTGGAACGCCGGTCCAGTATCCTCCTGAACCTCCATATCGGCACAGACCCGGCTAACCAAAAGCCATATTTGAAGAAAGTTACCTACCTGCCGGTTTTTACCCACAAATATAAAGAAAACGGAAAGACCCGTTTCGAGGTGCTTCCCGTTGAGCCTGCCCTAACCAGTATTAACACAGGGAGCGTATCCCATTTGTCTGCCGGGGACTTGGCCCAGCTTGAAGATTCCTGGCGTCATACCACCGCCTGTCTTTCTTCGACCGATCCGGATTTACAGCTCATGAAGGTCCCCATCCCTTTACACGGTCTTACCAATATAAGGGACATCAAAGGAGAATGGTAACGCACAAAAGCCCGCTGCGGCTTAAAACACCGCAGCGGGCTTAAACTTGCGATTTACCCAATTGCCTAAGTCCATCCCCTAATGTTGAATTGACAATCTCGCCTTGGATACTTATAATTGGTATGTGTTGTTTTATGCTGGCATAGCTCAGTCGGTAGAGCAGCTGATTCGTAATCAGCAGGTCGGGTGTTCAAGTCACCTTGCCAGCTCCAGAATAATACCGTGTAGTTTCAACGACTACACGTTTTTTATTGCTCAAAAAACTTTTTTGCATTCCAGCTTAAAAGAGCGGAGAAACAAACTCTTTGTCCGAAACTGCCAATAAGCCGATATAATGCGACCATGATAATTTGCCAGACAGCGTCTGGCAAATTGGATATTCACGATAAAGCGCACGCATATTTTGCAAATTTGACCGCGAGTAACCGCGCCCCAACCCGTGCGTTTTATGAACAGGAATGTATCAATGCCAAATGGTCGGTTGATGAACTTAACAGGCAAATCGGGACATTGACAGTATAGTTATTAGGACTACGGGGACCGTGACTGTGGTTTGTTTTTCACGTTAACCATTTTCATCCCTCGGATATGGCAATTACAACTTTGCAGCAATCCCCCGTCATAAGAGTGCTATGCACCGATATGCTCTTGCTGTCGATTTTCCCGTTTGATACGGCGGTCATCATAGCAAACATGGGGTCGAGGCACCAGCCGTAGCAAGGATTGGCCCCACCCATACGCTTGGAAAGGGCACAGAGTTTGCAAGATGTTGCGGTCGCGGTAAATCCTGACTCGGTTTTTTCAATCGTCCAATTTGCACAACCAAAGGTGTCGGCCAGTTTAGTGAACACGTCTTCTGGCGAAGCAATCTCCAATTGAGTGTTCATGTACGGTGCTGTCTGTGCCTGCCGCTCCTTTTTTGTTTCCACAAGTTTGTCAAGCACCTTAAGTTTATCATAGGTGTTGACAGCTTCTGCAATAGCGGCGGCGTAGGTGTTTTGCATGAGGGCTAATTTCTTCTCGATTTCCATGTGAATCATCCTTTCAAAAAATAGTTGGGTTTTTATATTTAATGCTTTTTAGTCAATCTTCCTAAAAAGCATATAGGCAAATACCTCAAGTGCCTTTTTGAGGATATGTGTGTAACTTCGTCTTCCATTTAATATTGAGCAAGTATAATCGTAATCTAAGTTCTCCTCCTTGCAGAAGGCTTTCAGTCTATTTGTTTCATAGGTTTTATATTGATAATCCCAATAATCAGTTTTCAGCATATATTACACTCCAATCTGGGCAAAATAATCTTTCTTACGTTCGTTAGAATTTTACCGCAAAAATTTTTAGCCTATGCCTTTCAATGCGACAGCCAATTCCTTGCGTATTTCTTCCTCTGGAAGGAAACGACCTTTTACTACAATTTCCTCAACCAGAGTTGCGATCAGATGCACCAATGCTTTAACGACGTACACCCCTTGTTCTTCATTCTTCAGGAAAGGCTTCACAAGCTGATAATGACGAGGAAAGATAGATTGCTCCCATTTGTTCATAATGTCAATCAATTCGTCGTCACCGTCGAACCCATAATAAACCTTGATGCCCAAGCGATATACTTTTTTCTCGTGTTCGGTTAATTGATTAAGTCCAAACACGAATTCCGTATAAAAGGACAAAACGTCGTTATTAATCTTCAATCGAGTTGCCTGCCTGTTTAATAAATCGAAGTAGTCGACCTTAATTATTTCATGGAACAGCTCTTTTTTGCTATTGTAGTAATAATTAACCATTGGAAGGGAGCAATTAGCTTCCTTCGCAATATTTCTTATGGTGGCCCCATGAAAGCCTTCCCTGTTGAAATAGTCTATGGCAACATTTTTAATTTTAAGTTTCATATCAGAGTCAGCCAAAACACACCAACCTTTCTTACGTTCGTTAGAATTATATCATGGTTAAACTTAAAATGCAATAGGTTTTAAACTGATTTTGCTTTTACGGTTATCGGATTGCTGAACTTAGCAACACGCAAATCCTCAACGAGCTTATTCAGAAGATTGTGGTCTATGAAAAGACGGATAACCCCGATGGCAGCAAGAGCCAGCGGGTGGACATCCATTATAAGTTCATCGGGTATGTGGAGATGAAGGAGATGTTCGGGCTGCCGATGGTCATGGCAATGGCGAAGAATTTTTGATATTGGGAAATAAACATGTCGAAAGTCAAAGTTTTTTCTGTACAGGGAAAAAACTTTACTTTCTTGTTTTGTTGCTGTATAATGGGCATGAAAAGAGGTGGTAGTCATGATTGAACGCAGAGAGTACTTAGACCAGCTAATTGCAAGTCGAGAAAAGAACATAATCAAAGTAGTGACCGGGGTACGCCGATGCGGAAAATCCACGCTGTTTCAGCTATATATCGATTACCTTAAATCCACAGGAGTTACTGACGATCAAATCATATCAGTCAATCTGGAAGATATTGATTATGAACACCTGCTGAACTATAAGGCTTTGTACGGCTACGTTAAGGAGCGCCTTCAAAAAGGCAAATATACCTACGTATTTCTTGATGAAGTACAAACTTGCAAAGACTATGAAAAAGCTGTGGATAGCCTCTATATCAAGCCGAATGTGGATGTATATATAACCGGCTCCAATGCTTACATGCTCTCGGGAGAGCTTGCTACGCTTATATCTGGACGTTATATAACCATTGAAATGCTCCCGTTGTCATTTAAGGAGTATTGCGCCGCTCAGGTCGGAAACGGAAAAAGCTTGAGGGAAAACTTTAGTGATTATCTGCGTTTCGGGTCGTTCCCTTATATTGCACAGCTTGAACGTAGCGATGCCGCGGTTACACCTTTCATTGATGGAATATACAATACAATCCTTATAAAAGATGTTGCGAAAAGAGAAGGCATCACGGATATCCCATTACTGGAGAGCATCGTAAGATTTGTAGCAAGCAGCATTGGAAACCCAATATCAACAAAGAAAATCAGCGATACCATTAATTCGTCAGGAAGAAGAATTTCCGTAAATACGGTAGACAATTATTTGAGGGCGCTTACGGATAGTTATATACTCTATAAGGCAGACCGTTACGACATTAAAGGTAGGCAGCTCTTAAAAACATTGGGCAAATACTACATTGTTGATACAGGCATACGAAATATGCTTTTATCAAGTGCTGAGTCAGATATCGGACATCTGATAGAAAATGTAGTTTATTTAGAATTACAACGCAGAGGATACAAGGTCAATATCGGAAAAATGCAGGAAAGCGAGATTGACTTTGTCGCCTCTGACATGGACGGGCGAACCTACTATCAGGTGTCAGCTTCGGTTTTAGACGCCGGAACTTTAGCGCGGGAGCTTGCACCGCTCCAAAAAGTACCGGATAACCATCCCAAACTGCTTTTAACACTTGATGAAATTGGGACAGGCGCAAATTACGAGGGTATCAGGCAAGTCAATCTGCTGCATTGGTTAATGGACGAATAATTTATATTACCTTACGAACAACCAGAGGTCGGTTCAAATCCGGCCATCAGCTCCAGTGCAAAAAAACCCTTGATAATCAAGGGTTTTTATTGTTGTTCGATAGCAGTTGAAGTCAAACAATTAGAGTACTATTGGGTACTAACCGCTAATTACGATTCTTTCCCATTCCAACAGTACGTACAGACTTTATCCCCGCCTATACCGATGGCAGCTATCATATCCTGGATGTTCTGGTATTTTAGCGTCGTTAGTTTTAACCGTTTGCTGATGCAATCCACCATGCGATGATACTTTTCAGCTGCCGGATCAAAATATGCGTCCATATCCAGATACTCCTGTTCTTTTCCTTCCAGCTCGATGATGGCTTGTCTTGCCGCGAGATCCATTACTGAACGGGAAATCGAGAAATTTAAGTATTTACAACTAAATAATATGGGCGGACACGCCGATCGAATATGGACTTCACGGGCATTGCATTTATAAAGCAGCTCCACAGTTTCCCTCATCTGTGTGCCGCGAACAATAGAATCATCGCAAAAAAGCAGGCGCTTATCATAAATCAGTTCAGGAATGGGCATCAGTTTCATTTTGGCAACAAGCTTTCTGATACCCTGATCCTTTGGCATAAAACTCCGCGACCAGGTTGGAGTATACTTTATGAAAGGACGGCCAAAAGGTACTTTGGATTGGTTGGAGTAACCGATGGCATGTCCAACACCCGAATCAGGCACTCCGGCAACCATATCAATCTCTATATTATCGTTTTTAGCCATGGCGGCTCCATTTCTGTAACGCATAACCTCAACGTTCATTCCTTCATATGTTGAGGACGGATAACCATAATAGACCCATAAAAAAGCGCAGATTCTCATTTTATCCCCGGGCGGCGCAATCCGCTCAATACCGTCCGGCGTCAGAAGAATGATTTCCCCCGGACCAAGTTCATAATTATACCTATAGCCGAGGTTTGCAAAAGCACAGGATTCCAAAGAAACGCAGTAAGAACCTTCTTTCTTGCCTATTATTAAAGGGGTCCGGCCAAGTTTATCTCTTGAAGCATAAATCCCCTGGGGCGTTAAAAGCAAGATCGAACAGGACCCCTGGATCAACTCCTGAGCTTTTAACAACCCGTCCTTAATAGTGTTTTCATTATCTATAATTACAGACACAAGCTCTGTAGGATTTAACCCTCCCTTACTCGTTTCCAGGAAATGAATATTTTTATTGGAGAACGCTTTGTCGGCGATTGCATCTAAATTGTTGATCCTTCCTACAGTACTAATCGCATAGTCGCCAAGGCGCGAACGCACTGTCAAAGGCTGAGGTTCCGTATCGCTTATGCACCCAACGCCCATATGGCCTCTTATTTTTGAAAGCTCAGATTCAAATTTTGTTCTGAACTGAGTATTTTCGATGTTATGGATCAATTTGCTAAAAGTTTTTCCGTTCCAGATAGCCATTCCCCCCCTGCTGGTTCCCAGGTGGGAATGGTAATCCGTACCAAAATACACATCCATGACGCAATCTTCCTTTGAAACAACACCAAATAATCCGCCCACTTTAAAGATACACCCCTTAAAAATAAATTTGAACTGCTATTTTGACATTAATAGAATTACACTTTTATAAAAATATTGCAACATTATTTTATATCCATATATTTTATTGCTTATATTTTATATCCATATAAGTAATAAAAAGCCCCGGCAATGCGGGGCAGAATATTTTAATCTATCGAATTTTTAACGAATGAAAGCTAATTCTCTTTAATCACCGTTCCGGCAACAAGTCGCCGGCTTAAAGCCGTCAAGGGATACAAAACCATTAGGGCCACTGTGTTCACGATTGCGGTCGGAAGCACCACCGTAGCAAAAAGTACTGTAAAAGGTGCGGGAAGCCCAACTATAAACAAGGCCGATCCCAGGAAAATACAACCGCTGACAATGGTTCCGATAAAACCAATGATCGCGCAGGAAAGAAATGTGCCCAGGGAAGCAGTCATCCCCATAAAAGTAAATGAAGCTTTGCTCAATAGGCGTTCCAATGGATTAGCTAACAGGAGAACCAGTCCCAACACAATTACCCCGGAAAGAGTCTTATCAATAATATTAGGCAGCTGACCACCGGGAAAAGTGGTGGATAAGGCGGCAATGAGCCCCGCTCCTAATCCCGCGGTAAAGGCTACCCGTAAATTCCTGTGCATTAAAATGATTACAAAGAGCATAGCAAGAACCGTGTCAGGCTTCATACCGGCGCCATAACCGGGAACCAACAGATGAAGAATAAAACCAATTGCCAAAAGCAGGCTGATTTGCAATAAATCCCTTACACTCATTTTCATTTTTCTCTTCTCCTCTCATCTCTTAAAAAAACTCACTCAGCTAACAACCCTTAACTATTCTTTTCTCTTCTTCCTCTTCTTTCTCATCTCATCTCCCCTCAGCGTTTTATTTATTATATACGATGCAGTCTGTTTTGACAATTATTTTTTAAAGGAACTTAGACCCGGGCGGTCGAATATAACTATGACTCGTTTTTATATAGGGGTGGTAAATCAATGCAACCGAAAATAAAAAAACACCTGGTAAACTATCAAAGAAATACTTATACCAAATGCAACGCTCTACAATTGGAGGAAGATAAACGCTATCTGGATTGTGCTCTTGGTAATAATCCATATGGGTGTTCACCTATGCTTTTCGAACACTCCCCAGCTTGGGATATAAACACCTTGGCTGACTACCCTCAAACAAGCAAACATTTTATCCGGGAAATTATTCGATACTGGGAGAAAACGGTACGGCTGCAGGAAGTGAATATCCGTCTGGAAGCAGGCGCTTTCGGAGTTATCGAAAGACTGAACAAGCTTTTTGTAGATGAAAAAAGCGTCACACTGGGATATTGTCCGCAATTTTCCGATTACATGCAGGACGTCTTGGCCTGCGGGGGCACTTTTCAATATATCAGCTTGCAAGCGGAGCATAACTACAAGTTCAACGCCCGGGATCTTATTTCCGCCCTAACCCCCGCTTACAACCTTGTTTATCTGGACAATCCCAATAACCCGACCGGACAGACTATCCCTCTTCCTGAAATCGAAATGGTGGTACAAGAAGCGCAAAAGCTTGACATCGCAGTCCTTATTGATGAGGCATACGGCGATTTTATACCCCAAGAAAATTCCGCCGTAGCCCTGGTAAAAAAATACGGCAATCTCTTCGTCGCGCG
Organism: Peptococcaceae bacterium UBA5318; assembly: GCA_002408285.1. Classification (GTDB taxonomy): domain Bacteria; phylum Bacillota; class Peptococcia; order DRI-13; family UBA5318; genus UBA5318. Next base: position 26,146 of record DHRG01000009.1, read on the forward strand.
GTCTTTTACCAAAGGCTTCGGTTTAGCCGGCTTAAGAGTGGGTTATGCAGTCATGTCGGAACCTCTGGCCAAATTGTTTGCCAAAGTAGCCCATCCCTTTCCGGTGAACGCTTTGGGCCAGCTTTATGCAGAATCAGCCTTACAAGACAGTATCTTTCTCACGGCTTGCCAAGAAAAAATCCGCTCCAGCAAAAGCAATATAATCTCAGCTTGCTCTAAGCTTGGGGTCCTGGAAACTCACCCCACCACACCTATTATGACCCTCGTTCATCCCAACCCGGCCATTAACCTGTTTGAAGAATTCCTGAAGCGCCGTGTGCTCGTAACCTCGGGGGAGCATTTCGTGGGCCTGGGTAAAAATAGCGTTCGTTTAAGAATACCCAATGAGCAGGACCAGCTTATCATAAAGACAATTCAAGATATTGAAGAGGCGGTCATCAGCCGATAAAGAAAAGGAGCCCGCTCAAACTTGTTTGAGATAGCTCCGTTCCATGGAAGTTAATTTATATGAATTAAATTATTAGGAGGTATGGTCTTATTAAATCATAGAAACCTTAATTTAATCTGAGAAATCTACCCATATTATAATTATGCCGAAATATTCTTTTTGAGGGCGTCTTTTTTCTCCCGCACAGACAGCGAAATTGCCAGCAGAATCAGAAACGACCCGGGAATCTGTATCCCCCGCAGGACCTCGTCAAAAACCAAAAAGGCCCAGACTACTGTCAGCAGCGGTTCCAAAATGCAGATCAGCGCCGCCTGCACGGAACCAATCAAAGCAATGCCCCTGACGAGAATAACATTGGTTGCGACAGTGCCAATCAGGCTTAAGCCGATAATGGATAGCCATCCCTGAAGAGTAGCGTGCAGATCAATCTTCCCGGATAGAAACCCGACAGGCCAAAAAATGAGGGAACAGGCTAAAAAGAGCCAGAAAATACAGGTCAATTGGTTAACCTTGCACAATACCTTCGGTAAGTAGAAGATGTATAAGGAATAGAATAAGGCGGTTACCAGGGCGCAAGCGACGCCCAACAGATTGATGTCTTTCCAGGAGCCCCAGAACAACAAAATCATACCTGTTGTTGATATTACTAAGGCAACAATTTTGTTTTTTTCCAAGGGCGCCCCGTCGAGCAAATAGGAAAAGACCCCCGTCATCGCAGGATAGGTATAAACAAAGAGCACGGCCAAAGAGGCTGGAAGTAAACCGTATGCCGTAAAAATCAAGTAAATACTTACTATATAGAAAAAAGCCAACACCCCAAATGATTTGTAACCGGATTTTGGTAACCGCAGGCTGATTCCGGAAAGTGATAACACCAAGACCATTACTAAAGCCGCGCCCGAAAAACGCACAGCGAGGGCCGTTTGGATATTGACCCCGTTAGCATAGGCTAATTTAGCAAAAATAGCCTGCGAACTGGCAAAAATAGTGGAAATGCCAACCAGCAACTCGCCTTTTTTTTGTGGAGTCATCTTCTTACCTTCCATTTTCTCTTGCTAAAAAGCAAATTCTTATCTTGTTATATTAATGCAAATATAGTGCCAATTTACTTACCGCTTCCTGAATACCCCGGAACATATTTTTTTAGTTTGCGTACGGCGGACGGTTGGCTGATCCCTAGCGCCTTACTGACTCCCACCGTAGTTTTATAACGTTCGTAGGCCTTTTGCACCATCTGTTTTTCCAGCAATTCTAGCGCCTTCTTCATCGTTACGTCCTTGTCCATCCCCTTCATGGAAAACATCCTCAGAAAATCCGGCAGATCCTCTTCGTTAATGAGGTCCTCATCCGTCGTCACAACCAAGCGTTCAATCAAATTCTGCAATTCCCGCACATTACCGGGCCAATCATAAGATAACAGGCATTTTATAGCGTTTTTGGAAAAGGATTTATTTAAATGATATTGCTGGCTGGACTGCTCCAGAAAAAACTGGACCAATGGCAAAATATCTTCCCGGCGTTCCCGCAAGGGCGGAATCAAGACCGGAACAACGCTTAAACGGTAAAACAGGTCCTCCCGGAACTGTCCTTCCCGGACCGATTTATCAAGATCCCTGTTCGTTGCGGCGATAAGACGGAAGTCTACCTTAATGGCCCGTGTGCCTCCCACCTTTACGAGTACTTTTTCCTGAATGACCTTTAAGATTTTCGCCTGTAAGGCAGGCCTTAGTTCCCCCACCTCATCCAAGAACAAGGTCCCATCCTGGGCCATTTCAATCATCCCTACTTTACCCTCCCGCTTAGCTCCGGTGAAGGCTCCTGTTTCATAGCCAAAAAGCTCGGACTCCAGGAGATTTTCGGGTATCGCGCCACAATTGATCTCAATAAAGGGCCCTTTATTCCGGCTGCTTTTCTGATGGATCAGCCGGGCAACCACGTTTTTCCCTACGCCCGACTCCCCGGTAATCAGGACATTGGCATCCACATTAGCTACCTTGCAGGCAAGTTTGATCACATTTTTCATCTGCGAACTGTTGGCAATAATGCCAGGAGTAGTCATATCTTTTTCCCGCAGTTCGCGAATCTCTGAGGAATACCTTTTGACGAGATTTTCCAAGATGTCATGCTGTTCCTTGAGTTGGTGGATATCTTCATCTTCCCAGGTATAAGAAACGATCAGTTCAATCTCGTGTTTTTGATTAAAAACCGGTACGGCCGTGGAGATGATTTTTTTGTTATAATTTTTTACATTTTGGATCAACGTGGTTTTTCTCTTATTTATAAGAGCCTGTATCGTCACCGAAGGAACAAAAATTTTTTGTTGTTCTAAGAAAAATATACTCTTGCCAAGCACGTCCTCCTTTCGTATGTTCGCATTTTTTTCAAATGCCGGACTGACATGAAGGATCATTCCTTGCCCGTCGGTAACAGTATAATCTTCATACATAGCATCCAAGAGTCGGTATACCTTCTCGTCTATCTGCACAGCATTGCCCATCTTAACCCCTCCAAACTCCATAATCCTATTCATTTCTAAATAGATATCATCTGCAAAGCTCAGAACAAGCCAATAGCTCCCCTTAATTCTAATGTATTTATTATTGAATACTTGTATTCTATTATAAATACTTTTGGAAAATATGCAAGACAAACCCATTAAAATACCTCAAACCGCCCTAATATAGACGCTTTTTTCCCGTATCAGGTATTTTTCTCTTCAACTGTTGGCACGTTTTTTGCATATACTAATATACTGCACCCCCTTAATAAAGGGCAGTATATAAAGGATGTCGACGGGCTTCTTTTATAGAAATGCCCCTAAAAGGAAATCCCGAAGCGATTGCCTCGGGTTTTTTTTACTATCGGAAAGTATAAGTCTTAATAGGATGATAGTATAAGTGCAACTAAGGCTTTCGCCGTCGCCAGAGGCTTGGCGTAAGCCAAGTTTTCTTTATACCAAACAGTAAATATAAATTGAGGGCGGCGCAGGGATTACTTTAAAGGATCCAGGGCTTTCAAGATGCCATAGATTATCGCTTGCGGTCTTGGCGGGCAACCGGGAATATAAACATCCACCGGTAAAACAGCGTCTACTCCGCCCTGGGCGGCGTAACTGTCCCGGAAAATACCGCCACTACAGGCACAAGCCCCTACCGCTACCACAAGCTTAGGGTCCGGAACAGCCTGATACGTTTTGCGCAAGGCTGATTCCATATTCCGGGTAACAACGCCTGTGACTAGCAGCATATCCGCATGGCGGGGAGAAGCCACAAAATGGACCCCGAACCTTTCCAAATCGTTCAACGGGTTCATCGTGGCATTGATTTCATAATCACAGCCATTGCAGGAACCGGCATCCACTTCACGGATATGCAGGCTGCGTCCAAAGATCTTGCGTATTTTCGCTTCCATCCGGACCCCCAAATCTTCGTACATCAAAGAGCGTAATGCCCCCCGATACTTCTGCGCCAATTCGAAATCCCCGGAGACCGTAATGGCCCCGGCTGGGCAAACTTGAGCGCATAAGGAGCAAAAGATACACTCATCCAGATTAAACCCAATTTCCTGCATGTCTCTATCCAGCACAATGGCGGAAGAAGGACACCGCTGAACACATTGCCCGCATAAGGTGCAAGATTCCTTCTCTACAACCGGACGCCCACTACCCAAGGCCGCCGTAAAGGGTATGCGGGGATAGTCCACTGTTAACCTGGGATATTGCAGTATTTTTTTTAGCATTTTTAACATCCGGCTCATCCCTTTATAAATCATTACCTGCATAAGACAAATTAAAGCTCTTATTAATCAACGGAAAATCCGGTACCACATTTCCTTTTACGGCATGACAAAGGGCCGGCCAGTTGCAGAAGGAGGGTGTGCGTATTTTATACCGGAAAACCGTATTATCCTCACCACTCATAACCCAGTGGATATTTTCACCCCGCGGCGCTTCGGTATAACCCAGGGCCGACCGGTAAGGAGGCGCTTTGTCCACCGGGATATGAACCCCGCCCTGGGGCATAGCCTCCAAGGCCTGCCGAATGAGCTTTATTGCTTCGAAACATTCTTCCAGTTTAACGTTTATCCGGCAGTTTACGTCGCCGTTATTATGGTCGGGCACGGTAAAATCCAGTTTTCCATAAGCCGCATAAGGAAAATCCTTTCTCATATCCCTGTGAATCCCGGCAGCACGTCCAGCGGGTCCGACAGCGTTTAGATCTATAGCGGTCTGTAAATCCAGCACTCCCGTGTGTTCAACCCGGTCGATAAAAAGACTGTTAGACTTGATGATCTGGATCGTGTCCGTGAGTTCCTTATAAAGACGAAGTAAAAACTCCTGCAATTTTTTTTCCCATCCCGCCAGAAAATCCCGACGAACCCCGCCAATACTGTTGACACTGCGCAAGAACCGGCTGGAGCAGATTTGGTCCGTCATCTGATAAGCCCAAATCCGCATCATGCCAAACTGCGACGCGGCGAAACCATAAGCCACGTCAGTACAAACCGCATTCAAATCGCCTAAATGGCTGATCAGGCGCTCCAATTCGGCAAAAACCACCCGGGAGTATTGGGCCCGTTCCGGGACCTCCACCCCCGCTATTTTTTCAACGGCCTGGCAGTAAGCCAGGGAGTTGGCAAAGGTTTCATCACCAGAAATCCTTTCCGAAATATAAAAACATTTTTCGATCCCGGCTCCTTCGCACATCTTTTCTATCCCTTTATGCACAAAGTAAAGCTGGGCTTCCAAATTGATAACCGGCTCCCCGGCCACACTAAAACGGAAATGACCCGGCTCAATGATCCCGGCATGAACGGGACCAACAGGGATTTCATAAACCCCTGTTCCATGGATATGCAAAAACTCCTGTTCCATATTTTCCATCGGAGGCCTTAAACTTCCATCGTAGTCTTTCCGGAGAGGGTAGACACCCTGGGGCCAATTTCCATGAAAAACCAAGGGTCTTAGATCAGGGTGTCCCTCCGGCTGCAAGCCAAACAAATCCCTGATCTCCCGTTCATATAAATGCGCCGCATGGATGGTTCCTGTAATAGACGGGAAAACCGGCTTTTTTTCATCTACAAGGGTTTTAACAAGCACAAAAACGCCTTTGGTCCTATGGGCGAAAACGTAGTATAAAGCAAACTTACCGCCGCGGGACCTTTCATCAGCCGCGAATAGGTCAACCAGCGGCATACCCATCTGATGATAGAGGCAGCCGCATATTTCCGGAAGCTTGTCCGCATCGGTAGAAAAACGGATTTCCTGCCCGTACATCACGGAGAGCTCGGAGATATACCCGGAAAATTCATCTTGCAATTGTCGTTTTATATTTTGCAGGGACATCTTACTCCCCTCCCCTAATAATGGCGCCGGCAGATTCAAACAGTGTTTTAATTTCTACAGGCATATACAGTCCTGAAACACTAATCATCACCAGGAGTATAACGATAACAGCCGTCCCGGTGAAATTAAGCTCCCCAGGCCTTATGGAACCCTGGGGGGCATCTCCAAAGAAGATCTGTAAAAGCGCCGGGGCCATAGTGGCAAAGACAAGGGCTATTAAAATGATGAAAAAGCCCCCCGCGAAAGGATGACGAGCCTCAAAAGCCGCCGCCATAATGCTGAGTTCGCTGGCAAAGATACTAAAGGGGGGTAACCCTGCGATGGCAAACAACCCAAGCAGAAAGGCTGTTCCCGACGTAGGCAGTATCTTCAATACACCTTTGATCCCGGCAATTTCCCGGGATTGATATTTGAGATAAACGTTACCTGAGGCTAAAAACAGCATGGACTTGGTGAAAGCATGATTAACCATATGAAATACCGCTCCAAAAACGGCCGCCGGCGTAAAAAGCCCCAGGCCAAAAGCGATGATCCCCATATGCTCAATGCTGGAATAGGCCAAAAGCCGTTTATAATCCTTCTGGGAATAGATAAACAAAGCTGCGGCTCCGATGGACAATAATCCTATACCCATCAGCAGCCTGCCGGTATATAAACTGCCGCCCAGGTTTTTATTTACAATAGCCAGGACTCGAATGATCCCATACATGGCGCTGTTTAAGAGGACACCGGATAACAGGGCGCTGATGGGAGAAGGGGCTTGGCTATGGGCATCCGGAAGCCAGGTGTGTAAAGGGACCAACCCTACCTTCGTCCCGAAGCCCACCAAAACGAAGATAAAAGCCAGCTTCAGCATACTCCCTTGCATCTGTCGGGCATTTTCCAGCAAAAAGTTCCAGTTGAGATTGGATTCCGGACCCGGCAGAACCTGCAACGAAGAAAAATAAAGAAGAATGATTCCTAATAGCGCAAAGGCAATCCCCACTGAACAGATCATCACGTATTTCCAGGCCGCTTCAACAGCATGCTTGTTGTTGTAAAATCCTACCAAGAAGACGGAGGCCAGGGTCGTAGCTTCAATGGCAACCCACATCACACCCAGGTTCTGAGTCGTCACCACCAGCACCATCGTAAACACGAAGGTGGAAGTCAAGACATAAAAGATTCTGATCATTCCCCCGGTTATAATATGGTGTTTTAGTTCTTCTTCTAAATAACCCACCGAATAGAGCGAAACCATGAAATTTACAATGGCAATCGTGTCCAGAGTAATGACGCTCAACGGGTCCAGATAAAACAAGGATGCCAAAACAGGAGAAGTGAGCGTCCCGGTATCTATGATGCGAAACGTCATATATAACGAGGCCAGTAGAAAGAGCCCCGCAACGAAGCCATTGACCACATGAAGCAGCCTCCTGTTCCGGGTCAGCAAGCATAGCAAAGCCCCCAGCAAGGGAAGGATAATTACTGCGAATTCCATCTGCTATCCCCTCAAATTTCTTAATTTATTGATGTTGATGGATTCAAAATTCTCATTGATACGAAAGACCAGGACCCCCATGATCATAACACCCGCCAGCACATCGACAAAAATACCCAGATCAACGAGGATCGGCATACTATGGGCGGAAAGCAAAGCCGCTATGAACAAACCGTTTTCAATGACAAGAAAGCCAATGATTTGGCCGATGGCTTTTTTACGGCTGATCATAAAAAATAAACCGATCAGGATGACGGAAATGGAGTTTACCAAATAGGTTTTCATAACTCCTTCCCGCAAATCATCAATGGGAAAAATTGAAAAGTAGGAAAGCATCACTAATCCGCAACAGATTAAGACAGAAATCGGGATATTGAGAAAAAAATCTTTTTCCACCTTATAAGCTACCTTGGCAAACGTGTTTTCCAACAAACGGGGGATATAGATCACCTTGACCACCAGAATCACCATACAGATAATCAAAATATCAATATCCCCTTCCTTCCGAAAATTTACCGCGCCCAAATAACCCGCCATAATCACCAATAAGAAGGATTGCAAGCGGAATATCCAGATATACGAAATGATCCTTTTCGCTGCCGCCAGAATGAAAGAGGAAAGAAGAATAAGAATAGACAATAGTTCGAGATAATGATTCATCGGGCTATCTCCCTATCACAAAATACTGGACAAAACCAAGAAAGGCAAAGGCAAAAGACAAGGCGGCCAAATTCGGCACGCTGAACAGCCGCAACTTCACGGTATTGATCTCAATCACAGCAGTTACACAAGCGATGCCAACCACTTTGACGAAGTAAAAACCCAGCGATAAGATGACGGTTACCAAAAATCCCCTGCCTTGTACAAAAATATCCGTGGGGATAAACACATTTGCTAAAAGAGTTATAAAAATAAGCTGCTTCAGCGCCGCGCCCAGTTCCATTAAAACCAGTTGACGCCCCGAGTATTCCAACAGCATAGCCTCATGAACCATCGTCAACTCAAGATGGGTGGACGGATCATCCACGGGGATCCGTGCTGTTTCAGCGATTAAAACGATCCAGAGAGCCAGGAAGATCAGAAAATAGACAGGCTGCAAAATAGTGATGCCGGAGAGTACGGAAAACTTCATGATTTCATAAAGACTGGTAGACCCGGCAATCAACCCAACAATAAACAAGGATACCAATAAGGAAGGCTCCAGCAGGGCGGAAATCATCATCTCCCTGCTGCTGCCCATACCCCCAAACGTACTGCCTGTATCCAGTCCGGCCAGCGCCATAAAGAAACGTGCCAGCGCCAAAAGGTAAACCGCCAGGATCATATCCCCTGTAACAGAAAAAGGCGCCAAGACCGTAGTTACCGGAACAAATAAAGCAGCCGTCAGAATCGCCGTAAAGTAAATATAAGGGGCGGCCCGGAAAATCCAGGAAGAGGTTTCCGAAACTACCGTGCCTTTTTTCATAAGCTTATAAAAATCATAATATAACTGCAGGACAGGCGGTCCTTTTCTCTTTTGTGACACTGCCTTTATTTTCTTGATAATCCCATTTACCAGCGGGGCTAAAAGCAGCATGACGGCCAATTGTACCGGGATATATAAAACATTCTGCAACAACAACACCTCCTTACAGTCACCTAGTTGTTGAAACCGTTATACAGTAAAAGGGCAACCACAGTCAGGAAAATATAAATCAGATAGTCGTGAATACTGCCTGTTTGAATAATAAAGCGGGTTTTGCGGGCTAACTTTGTAAAAGCGGATATTAAAGGCGCATAAATATATTCTTCAAAAACAGAACGGGTAGTAACCAGATATGTAGTAGATTCGGGGTAGTAGCGAGAAGCCCCCTCCTCTATCCGCAGCTCCCGCGTAGGACGATACAGTCCCCGAAAAACAATGCGCAGAGGCTTGGTAAAACCGGTAGCGCTATACTGCATCCTGGCATTTAAGCCGTCAAAGCCGCAATCCCAGGTGCCATATCTTCTCTGCCCAAATTTGCCTCCCAGAAGCTTCACCAACAAACCAACCGCCACAAAAAGCAAAATCCCGGCCAGTAACACCATGAGCGGGGATAACGCGCTTACGGTCGTTTCCAAAGGAAAATAAATATAAAAGAATCCCCCTTGCGCCCCATTCATAATGGATTGACCCAGCAAACTCCTGGTTACGGCATCCAACATCACCCAAACAGGCCGCGGAAAGACGCCTAAAACCAGACAAAGCATCACTAAAACACCCATCCCCGTCTTCATCGAGCCGGGCACTTCCTGAGCTTCTGCCGCTTGCCGGCTCCGGGGCAAACCTAAAAAAGCGACGCCCAAAAGCTTCACAAAGCAATAAGCAGCCATCGCCCCGGCCATAGCCAGCATTGCGACGGCCACTATCGAAAGAAGCTGGGAGGCGGTACTATGAGAGGATAAATTCGCAAAAAGGGCCTGATACGTCAACCATTCGCTCACAAAGCCATTAAAGGGCGGTATCGCCGAGATAGCCAACGAAGCGATTAAGATAAAAAAACCGGTATAGGGCATTTTTTTCATGAGCCCCCCCAATTTTTCCAAATCCTTGGTGCGGGTGGCATAGTGAACGGATCCGGCCCCCAGAAACAAAGCGCCTTTAAAAACCGTATGGTTCAATAAATGAAAAAGGGAGGCGGCCAAAGACAGGGCGCAGAGGGTCTGGTTTCCGGCGGCGCGGGCATAAAAAGACAGCCCCAGCCCAATAAAGATGATGCCGATGTTTTCTATACTATGATAGGCCAACAGCCGCTTGATATCATGCTCCATCAACGCATAAGCGACGCCCAGGAAAGTCGACGCCGTACCGATCAGCAAAACAGCCAGTCCCCACCACTCATATCCTGGTGTAATCATGGGTAAAACAAACCGCATGAGTCCATAGACGGCTGTTTTTATCATGATCCCCGACATCAACGCCGAAACGTTACTAGGGGCGGCGGGATGAGCATATGGCAGCCACACGTGGAAAGGTATGACGCCCGCTTTCGTGCCAAACCCAACGAGTAAAAATATAAAAATCCAGTTTTTTACGGGACTGTCCACCCATAGATGTAATTGGCTCTGGTCAAAAGAATGGGTGGTCTGATACAGTAACATGAAAGCAATGACCAAAAAGGCGGTGCCAATATGGGTCATAATCAGATAAATAAGTCCGGCCCGCTGATTCTCCCGGCTCTCCCCTTCAAAAACAACCAGAAAATAGGAAAGCAGGGACATCATCTCCCAGGAGATCAAAAAGAAAATAATATTCCCTGAAGTCATCACACTAATCATGGTCAGGATAAAGAAATTGTAAAGAAGATTAAACAGCCCCACATTTCTCTGGTGGTAATAATGGGACAAATATCCCCGTGAGTATATGGAAACAGCTAAGGTAAGAATGGATAAAGCCAACAGAAAAAAAGCGGACAACGAATCTATCGTTACCGTAATAGTAATATTCGGCACATTCAAAACATGGGAATAAACCAAACCCCTGGTCGGCCCCTGTAAAAGCAGACTGCCGGAAAGATAGATCCCCAGGAGCGAGGCCATGGAACTGAAGCTTTGCGAGAGAGTATTCCCCAACCGTACATTACGGGGACAAATTAAAGCAGCAAAAGCACCGGCCAAATATAATACTAAAATCCCTGCCAGAAGGCTCCCATAATTCATATGTATCATCATCCTCTAGACATTTAACACAAACATAACGACATTATAACAAATTTTTCCCTGAAAGACAAAGGACTCCGGGATTCTTTTTCCGGCGGGTATACTCATGCTTGCTTTTCTACTTATCAACTCCCCTCAATGTGGCCTGATGCTTATCCCCGTTTTCCATCAGATACTGAACAATCCCGGCATAAATAGACCAGGCTAATTTATCCTGGAAAGCCGGATCCTGTAATAGCCTCTCCTCCTGAGGATTAGAGAGAAAGCCCATTTCCACATTAACAACAGGTATTTTAGCCCGTTTAAAAATGACCGAACTGGTATCGGTACGGGGCTTACGGTTATCGGTGTTACCGGGAAAGATAGCCAGTTCGTCCTGGATAAAGACCGCCAATTCTTTGCTTCCCGCAACCGCCGGATGATAAAATGTCTGCGCCCCAAACCAACGGCTGGACGGAAAGGAGTTACAGTGCAGGGAAACAAAAATATCCGCTTGGGCCGTTTCCGCAATTTCCACCCGCTTAGCCAGATCCGCCCGTTTTCTTTCTCTTACCGTATCCTGATCCCCCCCCAAAGAACGGTCATCATCTCTTGTTAAGACTACCTGCGCCCCGCCTTGGGCGAGGATGGCGGAGAGCTTATGGGCCACGGCAAGATTGATGTCTTTTTCCTTCAGCCCGGTGGGACTCACCTTGCCGGGATCTTCTCCCCCATGACCCGGATCAACAATCAGCGTTCGTCCGGCCACAACCCAGGACATGGCTTGTATGGCTACGTTGACCTGCTCCTTCTGCCAATAGTTAAGCCCCAGCAGGCTGAAAGCGGTAACTGCCGCCATCACTAAACAAACTAACACACGTGTTTTAAAAACGAACCTCATCCCGGCATCTCCTTTATCTTGTTTTTTACCAAGATATTAAGGAAATGAGATCGGTATGACAGAAAAACACGGCCTTGTGTTTAAGCGAAAGCCTTCGTTGCACTTGTACTATCATCCTATTAAGACGTATGCTTTCCGACCGTGTAAAAAAACTCCCGGAAAGGGAGTTTTTATGGCAAACTTTATTTTGTCGAAAATTACCGCTTCGAATACTGCGGCGCACGGCGGGCGCCCCTCAATCCATACTTTTTACGTTCTTTCATCCGGGGGTCGCGGGTCAAAAACCCGGCTTTTTTGAGAACAGGCCTCATGCTGATGTCGGCTTTCAAGAGCGCACGGGCGATACCTAAGCGGATGGCTCCCGCCTGTCCGGTAATCCCCCCGCCTTCGACCTTGGCAAAAACATCATACCTGCCCTCCGTACTGGTTAATACTAAAGGCTGTCTGGCAATCATCTCCAGCGTTTTTTTGCCAAAGTATTCGGCTAATGGTCTGGTATTCACGATAACCTTCCCTTCGCCCGGTATGAGTCGCACACGGGCAATGGAAGTCTTACGGCGACCGGTTCCAGCATACTGTGCTTGTGCCACTGATTATTCCTCCCTTCCTAACCCCGTAATTCCCAAACTTCAGGCATCTGGGCTTGATGGGGATGCTGCGGTCCCCTGTAAACTTTAAGCTTTCTATACATATTATCCCCAAGTTTATTATGGGGGAGCATGCCTTTGATCGCATGTTCGACAGCAAATTCCGGCTTTGTTCGCATGAGCGTTTCGTAATTCACAACTTTTAAGCCACCGGGATAACCGGTATGCCTGATGTACTCTTTATCCTGCAGTTTCTTCCCGGTCAGGACAATTTTCTCCGCATTGATGATGATGACATGATCACCTGTATCAACATGCGGCGTAAAAATAGGTTTATGCTTTCCACGCAATATCATTGCGGCTTCTGTTGCCAGACGGCCTAAGGTTTTCCCGGCGGCATCAATAATATACCATTTCCGTTGGATTTCCTGCGGTTTAGCCATGAAGGTACGCAATCTTGTTCCCTCCTAACAATCAATCCCTTAATGAGATGCTTATAATTTATATCATGACCCCGGGGCTAGTGGAATCAAGTATAATCATTAAAAACCATCACAAAAAAAGGCTCATATGGGTATTCTAATACAACGTTGCCTGCAGTGTCAAGGCTTTTCACTATACTCGACGGCAACTAAACACAGTCCTTGCGGCGGAAGGGTTTGCCCGACCAATTTCCGCTCTCTGCCCGCCAGCAGAACGGGTATTTCTCCGCTTTCCCGCCGGCCTTTCCCAATTTCCATGAGCGTACCGGTTATTATTCTCACCATATTATATAAAAAGCCATTCCCCTGAACAAAGAACCGCAGGAGGGGGCCTTCCTTTTCAATCCTACAGTCAAATACCGTTCTCGTAAAGTTCTGCACCGCCGTATTCTTAGCGCAAAATGCCCGGAAATCATGGGTCCCTAAAAAACCGTCCGCCCCTTCCCGCATCTTATCCACATCCAGCCATACGGGCACATGATAGGCATAAAAGCGCCAAAAGGGGGACATCTGCCGCTCATTAAAAATAGTATAACAGTAAGTCTTTTTCCTCGCGCTGAAGCGGGCATGAAAGTCGGCTGAAACATCCTCAGCCTGATAAACAACGATATCCGGCGGCAAAACGGAGTTAACAGCCAAGGGAAACCTCGCGGCCGGAATCTTCGTATTGCTGTGGAAATTGATTACCTGGCATGACGCATGCACGCCGGCGTCAGTTCTTCCCGACCCATGCACGACAATATTTTCCCGCGTTAGGATTCCCAGCGCTTCTTCTAAAGCTTCCTGGACCGTGCGTAAACCGGTACGGTTTTGTTTTTGAAAACCGTGGTAATTCGTTCCATCATAAGATACTTTCATTTTGATGTTTCTCATAGCTTACTCACAACCAATAACGGGTTATGATACCGGCTCCCAGCATGACGGTCATGACCACAAAAGCCGCATAATCCCGTCCGCTCATGACGAGCTGTTTCATCCGGGTCCGGTGTTCCCCGCCCCGGTAGCACCGGGCCTCCATAGCCATAGCTAATTCATCCGCCCGGCGGAAGGAACTTAAAAATAACGGCACCAAAAGAGGGATCAGACTTTTCGCGCGGGAGAGCAAACCACCGCTTTCAAAATCGGCGCCCCGCGCCATTTGGGCTTTCATGATTTTTTCTGTTTCTTCGATCAACGTGGGGATAAAACGCAGCGCAATCGTCATCATCATGGCTAATTCATGAGCCACAGGCACAAATAAAACTCTCAAGACCTGCTCGATCCCGTCAGTTAAAGCCATCGGCGTAGTCGTTAAAGTCAGCAAAGAAGTAATAGTCACCAGATACACCAGCCGTATAGCCATAAAAACGCCCTGACGCAAGCCCTGAGAGGTTATTTTAAGGATCCCCCACTGCCAAATAACATCTCCCGCCGTCATAAACAGATGAAGGCTAAGGGTAAGCAGCAGAATGATCCACAGAGGCTTGATCCCTCTAATAATCAGGGAAACGGGAATTTCAGAAAGCAGAATGATACCCAGGGTAAATAGAGTAATCAGTATATATCCTCTTAAATTATTCACCAGAAACAACGCTACCATATAGATAAATAACGTAATAATTTTCGTCCGGGGGTCCAGTTTATGGACGGAAGAATTACCGGGTATGTACTGGCCGATGGTAATGTCTTTAAGCACTGGTTTTCCCCCCTCCCAGCACCTTCATGATCTCAAGACGCGCTTCCTCAAGGGTAAGCGCATCCTGGCGGACCGGCCAGCCTTTATCCCGCAGCCGGATCATCAATTTAGTAACAGTAGGGATATCCAGACCGATTTTATGCAAGGCAGGATACTCCATAAAAATCTTACGCGGTTTATCGTTATAAACGATTTCCCCCTGGTGCATCACCAGCAACCGGTTAGCAAAACGCGCTACGTCATCCATACTGTGGGAAACCATGATTACGGTAAGCCCTTCTTTGGCGTGCAGCTCCCCAATCTGGTCGAGGATCTCTTCGCGTCCCCGCGGGTCAAGGCCTGCCGTGGGTTCGTCCAAAATCAGGTACTTAGGTTCCATAGCCAATACTCCGGCAATGGCTACGCGGCGTTTCTCCCCCCCGCTTAAAACAAACGGAGAGGAATTGTGGTACTTTTCGTAGTCCAGATGGACCATAGCCAGGGCTTTTTGGACCCTTTTGGCAACCTTCTCGGCAGACAAACCTAAATTTTTGGGGCCAAAAGCTACGTCCTCAAAGACTGTTTCTTCAAACAACTGATGCTCCGGGTATTGGAAAACCAGCCCCACTTTGCGGCGGATCTCTTTGAGTTTCACTCCGGGAGCCGTGATATCCAGCTCATCTATAAAGATCCGGCCTGCTGTCGGCTTCAAAAGTCCGTTCCAGTGCTGGACAAGAGTCGATTTACCGGACCCGGTATGTCCAATCAGTCCGATAAACTCCCCTTCTTGAATCTCCAGCCGGATGTCCTTTAAGGCATGTGTTTCATAGTGGGAATGGGGCTGATACGTATAATAAACGCCCTGCATGATCATGGACATAGCGCCACCACCATTTCCTCCACTGTCAAAATCCCCGGGGGCAGATCGCACCCTAGTTTAACCAGCTCATCACGCAGTTCTGTCATGGGCGGAACATCCAAACGAAGCTGTTTCAGCTTTTCGACCTGGGAAAATACCTGCCGCGGATTGCCCTCCAGAACAATATCCCCCTCTTCCATAACTACAACACGATCGGCAAAAACAGCCTCCTCCATAAAATGGGTGATATGGACAATGGTAAGCCCTTCCTCCCGGTTCAGACGGGTAATCGTTTCCATAACTTCTCTGCGGCCTACAGGGTCCAGCATCGCGGTCGGCTCGTCTAAGACCAGGATTTTCGGCCGCATGGCTACGATCCCGGCAATAGCTACCCGTTGTTTTTGCCCGCCTGATAACAGATGGGGCGCCCGGGTCGCCAAAGACGTCAAGCCAACGCTGATCAAGGCTTCATCTACCCTTTGACGGATCAGGGCCGGTTCGATGCCTAAGTTTTCCGGTCCGAAAGCCACATCTTCTTCAACTGTTGTGGCGATCAACTGGTTATCAGGGTTTTGAAAAACCATGCCCACCTGCTGTCTAATCTCCCATAAACGGTCCTTATCCTGAGTATCCAACCCGTTGACGACAACTTTCCCGGCATACGGTAACAAAAGGGCATTCAAATGTTTGGCCAAAGTGGATTTCCCCGAACCATTATGCCCAATCACCACAAGAAACTCCCCGTCATCAATTTGTAGATTTACACCCTTTAAGGCTGCCTGAACGGCGCCCTGGGGGGTCCGGTACTGGTATGTCAAATCCTTGACTTGAATCAATATCTTCACCACGCTAAAAACAAAACCAGGAAAGCCAAAGCTTAACCGCTCACTTAGGTGGGGCTAAGAATTCGGTTTTCCTGACTCTGGTTTGGTTTTAAGAACTCGAATTAAACCAATTCCATAATCACCATCGAAGCGGCATCGCCCCGGCGATTGTGCGACAGTGTTATGCGTGTGTAACCACCTTGACGGTCAGTATATTTCTTACTGATATTGTCAAAAAGATCTTTCACTACGCTCTCATCCATCAGGTAGGCTTCGGCCGAACGGCGCGCGGCAAGATCGCCTTGCTTGCCGAGAGTAATCATTTTTTCGGCAATACTTTTCAATTCTTTAGCCTTTTGTTCTGTTGTTTCGATCTTGCCATATTTTAATAATGAAGTTGTCATGCTCCGTAACATCGCACGGCGCTGTCCTGTATTGCGTCCTAGTCTTCTATAGGCCATATTCAACCCCCCTTTAAGTAGCATTGTTGCCCTATTCTTCAGACTGTTTCAGAACAAGTCCCAGGGAGTGAAGTTTTTCATCCACTTCCTCCAGTGATTTTTTACCCAAGTTTCTGACCTTCATCATATCTTCCTCGGTCTTTTGAATCAATTCGCCCACCGTATTAATGCCAGCCCTTTTCAGGCAGTTATAGGAACGAACCGACAGGTCGAGTTCTTCGATACTCATGTCTAAAATTTTATCCCGCTCTTCCTCTTCCTTTTCGACCATAATTTCGACATCGCTGATTTTTTCCGTCAACCCAATGAACAAACGTAAATGGTCATGCAGGATTTTAGCAGAGAGGCTGATAGCTTCTTCCGGAACAATCGACCCATTTGTCCATATTTCCAACGTAAGTTTATCGTAATCCGTGATCTGTCCCACACGGGTATCCGTAACGGTATAATTCACCTTACGGACCGGTGAGAAGATAGAGTCCACCGGAATGATACCAATGACATGGTCTTCCTTTTTATTCTTTTCCGCCGCCCGGTAGCCACGGCCTCTTTCCACAATGAGTTCCATCACAAGGTGGGCGTCGTTATCCAGGGTGGCGATATGCAGTTCGGGATTTAAGATCTCAATCTCGCTGTTTGTATTAAGATCCCCTGCCAGCACTTCACCAGGACCGGCTATTTCCACCCGGATGACCTGCGTATCGTCATTATATATTTTCATAGCCAGGAGTTTGATGTTCAGGATAATGTCCGTAACATCTTCTACTACCCCTGGTATCGTGGAAAACTCATGCAAAACGCCCTCGATTTTGACAGATGTAACAGCGGCCCCCGGAAGGGACGATAATAATATGCGGCGCAATGAGTTGCCTAGGGTAATTCCATAACCCCTCTCGAGAGGTTCCACTACAAACTTGGCATACGTCTTTTTTTCATTGATCTCTACACACTCGATTTTGGGTTTTTCAATCTCAATCATAGGCTAACCCTCCTACTCGATCCTAACATTCTTTTTACCTGGAGTACAACTCAACAATAAGATGTTCTTCGATAGGAATATCTATTTGTTCTTTTGTCGGTAGAGCTACTACCTTGCCAGTTAACTGTTCACGATCGAGTTCCAACCAGGCGGGCGGATTTTTTACTGCAGCAATATCCTTAACCTCCGCCAGCTTTGTTGCCCCTAAACTGCTTTCTTTAACAGCAATGACGTCCCCAACTGCTACAAGTATAGATGGGATATTAGCCTTATGACCGCTTAAAGTAATGTGATTATGTCTAACCATTTGACGTGCATCCGCCCTTGAGCTGGCAAACCCTAAACGGAAAACCACGTTATCCAGACGTCTTTCCAGTGTTCTCAGGAGATTTTCCCCTGTGACTCCCGGCTGGCGTTCTGCTTTATCAAAATAGTTTTCAAATTGTTTTTCCAATATACCATAAATACGGCGGGCTTTTTGCTTTTCCCTTAACTGCAGTCCGTATTCTGTTGTCTTTTTGCGGCCCTGTCCATGTTGGCCCGGGGGATACGCTCTTTTGTCAATCGCGCATTTAGCTGTATAACAGCGGTCGCCTTTCAGATAAAGTTTTGAACCCTCCCGACGGCATAATCTGCAGACGGGACCTGTGTATCTAGCCATGAATTTGCACCTCCTTAAACCCTTCTGCGTTTTGGCGGACGGCATCCGTTATGGGGTATGGGGGTCACGTCTTTAATTACGCTAACCTCTAAACCAGTTGCCTGCAGCGACCGTATGGCTGCTTCCCGCCCGGCTCCCGGCCCTTTTACAAAGCATTCTACTTCCCGCATACCATGCTCCATGGCTGCCTTAGCGGCTTGTTCCGCTGCCATCTGGGCGGCAAAAGGAGTACTCTTCCTGGAACCTTTAAAACCTAATTGGCCGGAGCTGGCCCATGAAATAGCATTACCCTTCGGATCGGTAATAGTAACAACTGTATTGTTAAAAGTGGATGCAATATGGGCAACGCCTGTTTCAATGTTTTTGCGTTCGCGCCGTTTTACTCTTGCTGTAGCTGTCTTTTTAGCCATTATTTTTTATTTCCCCCCTTTATACTGCCTTCTTGCGCTTGATCCCGACTGTTCTGCTGGGACCTTTACGGGTACGGGCATTCGTTTTAGTTCTTTGCCCGCGGACCGGGAGGCCGCGGCGATGCCGTAAGCCGCGATAGCAGCCGATTTCAATCAACCGCTTAATGCTTAAAGAAACTTCGCGTCTGAGGTCGCCTTCGACCTTGTGCTCCCTATCGATTACTTCCCTTAACTTGCTGATTTCATCTTCTGTCAGTTCTTTGACTCTTGTGTCAGGGTTTACTCCTGTTTGTGCCAATATCTTCTGAGCAGTGGGCTTACCAATCCCGAAAATATAGGTAAGTCCAATCTCCACACGCTTGTCACGAGGTAAATCAACACCCGCAATTCTTGCCATTTGCACACCTCCTAATTTGATAATTCTTCCTGTCCTGTCATTAGCCCTGTTTTTGCTTGTGTTTGGGATTTTCGCAAATCACCATCACTCTGCCCTTGCGTCTAATGATCTTGCATTTTTCACAAATCGGTCTTACCGACGGCCTGACTTTCACTGTTATACCTCCTTCGCACCAGGGAATTTACTTAAAGCGATAAGTAATCCGCCCCCGGGTCAAATCATAGGGCGAAAGTTCCACTGTAACCCGGTCCCCTGGCAGTATGCGGATAAAATTCATCCTGATTTTTCCCGAAACATGAGCTAAAACTCTATGACCATTCGCTAATTCAACCCGAAACATCGCATTTGGAAGGGGCTCCAGTACAGTACCTTCAACTTCAATTACATCCTGTTTGGACATAGGGTACTAACCTCCTTATCCTCCACACCTTTACCTTTTATCGACAAACGGCGTTTCACTTTGTCAGTATCCATGGGCCTTTTTCTGTTACGGCAATAGTGTGTTCAAAATGGGCCGATCTTTTCCTATCCTTCGTAAGCACCGTCCATTGATTCGGCTGTATTTCAACCTCATATGTTCCCATATTCACCATGGGTTCAATAGCCAGAACCATTCCGTGTTTCAGGCGAGGTCCGCGTCCCGGTACCCCAAAATTCGGGATTTGTGGTTCCTCATGCATACTCCTGCCCACCCCATGTCCGACATAGTCACGAACTACCGAATAGTGATTATTTTCTACATAGGTCTGAACCGCGTGGGAAATGTCTGATAATCGGTTGTTAACAAGCGCTTTTTCTATACCGGCATAAAGGGATTTTTCTGTAACATCTAAAAGACGCCGGACTTCCTCATCTATCTCACCCACAGGCAGAGTAACGGCGGCATCGCCTACAAAACCGTTGGCGGTAGCCCCTATGTCAATACTAATAATATCACCAGATTTTACCTGCCTTAAACCAGGTATCCCATGCACCACTTCCTCGTTGATGGAAGCACAGATGCTGCCGGGGAAGCCCTGATATCCTTTGAACGTTGGTATGGCTTGATGCTGCAAAATATATTTTTCAGCGACTTCATCTAGTTCCAGGGTCGTTACTCCTGGCCGCAGGGCTTTTTTTACTTCTTGGTGGGTTTGGGCGACAATTTGTCCCGCATCATAGAGATACTGAAGTTCCCGCTCCGATTTGAGTATAATCATGCTAATTACTTCCTAAAGCGGCAAAGATAGCCTGGGTCACTTCTTCTACCGGTTTATCCCCGTTTACTTCCAGCAGAAGGTTCTGTTTCTTGTAGTATTCGATGAGGGGGGAAGTCTGCTTCTCATAAACATCAAGCCGGTTGGCTACGGTTTCTTCGGTATCGTCGCTTCTTTGATATAACTTTCCGCCGCAGGTCTGGCACTTATCCCCGGCTGCGGAGGGGTTAAACTTGACATGATACGTCGCTCCGCACGCTTTACAAACTCTCCGTCCCGTCAGGCGCACCAGTAACGCGTCCCGCGCGACGAAAACATTAATTACTTTATCGACACTTACGCCTAAGTCTATAAGCGTCGAATCCAGAGCATCCGCCTGAGGCACAGTCCGGGGAAAACCATCCAAAAGAAAACCGGATTTACAGTCGGGCTCTGCTAATCTTTCTTTGACAATCCCCACGGTTACAGTATCAGGAACCAATTGCCCTGAGTCCATATAGCGCCTTGCTTCAAGCCCTAAGGGCGTCCCTTCTTTAACTGCCTTTCTGAACATATCTCCGGTAGAAATGTGGGGTATTCCCAGTTTATCCGTAAGAAGGTCGGCCTGAGTACCTTTACCGGCGCCAGGCGGCCCCATTAAGATGATTCTCATCCTTGGCACTCCCTTTTGGTTATTTCAAGAAACCTTGATAATGCCTCATCAACAGATTAGATTCAATCTGTTTCATGGTATCCAACGCCACCCCTACCACAATCAGCAGACTGGTGCCGCCAAAATACAAGGGCAGCCCTGTCAGCGACATTAAGGAGCTCGGCAGAACCGCTATGAGCGCTAAAAAGACAGCACCCGCCAGCGTAAGCCGGTTGGAAACCTTGGCAATGTACTCCGCTGTTGGGCGTCCGGGCCTTAATCCCGGGATAAATCCGCCATACTTCTTCATATTATCCGCCACATCATTGGGATTGAAAGTAATCGCCGTATAAAAATAAGTGAAGAAGACAATCAGCAGTCCGTAAATAATATTATACCAAACGGTCTGGAAGTTAAAGACTTTAGTAATCCACATGGCAACCGAATTGGCCGGGAACCAGGAAGCTATCGTTCCAGGGAACATCATGATAGAAATAGCGAAAATAATAGGAATAACGCCTGCCTGATTCACCTTGATCGGAATATGTGTGCTCTGCCCGCCGTATACTTTTCGGCCTACCACACGCTTGGCGTATTGGACGGGAATACGGCGCTGTCCTTCCTGGATAGCCACAATGGCGGCGATAACCGCCAAAGCAACGGCGCCAAAAAGCAGCACGACAAAAATATTGGTTGTTCCGGCTTTTAAGTATTCAAAAACCGTAACTATCCCCGAAGGCAACCGGGAAACAATCCCGGCAAAGATTATCAACGAAATACCATTTCCAATGCCTTTATCCGTTATCAATTCGCCCAGCCACATCAAAAACGCCGTCCCGGCCGTTAAGGAAAGGGCAATGATTAAAGTAGTGCCAAGACTAGGGTTGATAACCGCAGACCGTAAGCCAAAGGAAATACCAATAGCTTGGATAAAGCCCAGAATAATTGTTCCGTAACGAATATACTGAGTCATCTTTTTCCGGCCTTCAACCCCTTCTTTGGATAACCTTTCAAAGTAGGGGATTACGACTGTCAATAATTGAATAATAATTGAGGCATTGATGTATGGTGTGATGCTCATCGCAAAAACAGAAAACTTTTTGAAAGCGCCGCCGGAGATGATGTCAAAGAAACCTAACAACTGTCCTTTGGCAATCAGATTTTCAATGACCTGGGTATTGATCCCTGGAACAGGAATGTGCACACCGATACGAAATACTACCATCATCAGGAGTGTAAAGATGATTTTTTTGCGCAAATCACCTAGTTTCCAGGCACTCCTTAAAACCTCAATCACCTATATCACCTCTACTTTACCGCCGGATGCGGCGATCTTTTCGGCGGCCGTCTTGGAAAAGCTTTGTGCTTTTACCGTTAAAGCCTTTGTGAGTTCGCCGTTACCAAGGATTTTTATTCCATCACGCACGTTTTTCACAAGGCCAGTTTCTACCAAAACTTCCGGTGTGACAACCTCGTCCGCCGCAAAATTATCCTCCAGTTGTTTTAAGTTAATGGTTACGATTTCCTTTTTAAAGATATTCGTAAAGCCCCGTTTTGGTAAGCGGCGTTGTAAAGGGATCTGACCGCCTTCAAAATAAGGCCCTTTACCACCACCGGCCCGGGCTTTTTGTCCCTTATGGCCTTTGCCCGCTGTTTTACCTAAACCGGATCCGACGCCGCGCCCTTTCCGCGTATCTTTAGGGCGGGAGCCCTTGACGGGTTTTAAGTCATGGAGTTTCATGCAATTGCACCTCCTTTTTACTGTGTCACTTCTTCGACGTTTAGCAAGTGTTGTACTTTCACAATCTTACCTCGGACACAGGGTGTATCTTCCTGAACAACACTAGTGTTGGTTTTGTTAAGACCTAGGGACTTCACCGTAGACCTAACAACTTCATTGGAACCAATCACGCTCTTTTTCAGAGTGATCTTCAGCTTAGTCATGGTCGTCCTCCTAGCCTAATAGTTCTTCAACGGTTCTGCCGCGCAGCCTTGCCACGTCTTCAGCCCGTTTTAAACTCCGGAGCCCTTCAATGGTGGCTCTTACCATATTATTTGCGTTATTGGAACCCAGGGATTTTGTAAGAATATCCCTGACCCCTGCCGATTCCAGAACCGCACGAACCGGACCCCCGGCAATAACTCCTGTTCCTTCCGAAGCCGGTTTCATGATTACCCTGCCCGCTCCGTAACGTCCCAGAACTTGGTGCGGAATGGTTGTATTGACAAGAGGTACATGAATCAAGTTTTTCTTGGCATCTTCAATCCCTTTACGGATAGCTTCCGGCACCTCAGTGGCCTTGCCCAGTCCGGCGCCCACATAGCCGTTGCCGTCGCCTACCACAACCAATGCGCTAAAGCTGAAACGGCGTCCACCTTTAACAACCTTAGCCACACGGTTGATATATACTACTTTTTCAGTTAGTTCAAGGTTGCTTGCGTCTATTTTCGCCATTTAATTCCCTCCTTTTGGCCGGCCAATTAAAATTCTAATCCCGCCTCACGGGCTCCGTCCGCCACTGCCTTGACACGGCCGTGATAGATGTTCCCGCCCCGGTCGAATACCACATTTTTAATTCCTTTTTCCAGCGCCTTTTTAGCGATCATTTCGCCTACTTTTTTGGCTGCCTCAATATTGCCGCCCGTTTCCAATTCTGTTTTCAAAGGCGCTTCCAGTGTAGATGCCGAAACAACTGTCCGGCCATTAGTATCATCTATCAATTGCGCATACATGTGTTTGACGCTTCTGTAAACAGCTAATCTTGGCCTTTCGGTCGTTCCATCCAGGCCTTTGCGAATACGCAAATGCTTTTTAAGGCGTATTTTCTTACGATCTGGTTTTATAATCATGTGCTTCACTCCCTTCCCATCCGAGTTAAGCTTACCGCCCTATGGGCTACTTCTTTGCGCCCTTGCCGCCGGCCTTGCCGACCTTACGGCGTATTCTCTCGTCAGTGTATCTGATCCCCTTGCCTTTATAGGGCTCCGGCTCCCGCACGGATCGAATATTAGCAGCTAAAAGACCTACTTTTTCTTTGTCCGCGCCTTTCACGATTACCTTCGTCGGTGCGGGCACTTCTACTTCCAAACCGGCTTCCGGTTCAATTTCCACGGGATGAGAATATCCAACGGTCAGTACAAGTTTATTTCCCTGCTTGGCGGCACGGTAACCGACGCCCACCAAATCAAGCGACTTTTGAAACCCTGTGGTTACCCCTTGCACCATATTAGCCACTAAAGCCCGTGTCAAACCATGCAGGGCTCTATGGTCCTTTTCATCACTGGGACGGCTGACAGTAATCCGGCCGCCTTCGATCTGAATCAACATATCTTTATGGAGCTGGCGGCTTAAAACTCCTTTTGGTCCTTTCACCGAGATGTCATTACCATCAAGCTTGACCTCTACCCCTTGTGGTATGGCAACGGGTAGTTTACCTATTCTAGACATCATTACACCTCCTGTGTACAAAGATCCTAATTAGTCGCATTCTTACCACACATAACAGATTACTTCTCCGCCAAGACCGCGCTTTCTAGCTTCTTTATCCGTCATAATACCGCGGGAGGTGGAAATTATTGCAATCCCTAATCCGCCTAAGACACGGGGAACTTCATCTTTATTGGCATACACACGTAAGCCGGGCTTGCTGATACGCTTAATTCCGGTGATAACCTTTTGCTTATCGGCAGTATATCTCAGGTATAGTCTTAAAACGCCTTGTTTCCCGTCTTCAATGAACTCGTAATCTTTAATAAACCCTTCTCCTTTGAGGATTTCCGCCAGGGTTTTCTTTTGTTTCGATGCCGGTATTTCCACTTTTTCATGATTTACTGAATTTGCGTTACGAATCCTTGTTAAGAAATCCGCAATTGGATCAGTCATAACCATATTTAAACGACCCCCTTCCTCTAACTTAACTTACCAACTGGCTTTGGTAACGCCGGGTATTTGTCCTTCATAAGCCAGCTCACGGAAGCAGATACGACACATGCCAAACTTCCGCAGGTAAGCATGGGGACGACCGCATATTTTGCATCTATTGTAAGCCTGCACTTTAAACTTAGGCGTCCGGTTTTGCTTAATTGCAAGGGATTTCTTGGCCACGTAATTCCCTCCTTCGAGAATAAAATCGCTGCGCTTTACCTTTCGGCAAACGGCATTCCCATTAATCTTAATAATTCTTTGGCCTCTTCATCCGTCTTGGAAGTTGTGACGAAAACAATATCCATGCCACGAACTTGGTCAATTTTGTCGTACTCAATTTCCGGAAACAGCAGTTGTTCTTTGAGCCCCAACGTATAATTGCCTCTACCGTCAAAACCCTTCGGAGATACGCCCCTGAAGTCACGAACCCTTGGCAGCGCCACATTAAACAGCTTATCGGCAAACACCATCATATTTTCGCCCCTCAAAGTGACCTTTGTTCCGATGGAAACTCCCGCTCTTAATTTGAAAGCGGCAATTGATTTTTTGGCTTTGGTAATCACCGGTTTTTGACCGGTAATGCTTCTCAAGTCGGCAACTGCGCCATCCAAAGCTTTAGGGTTTTGGACGGCTTCCCCCAGTCCGATATTTATGACAATCTTGTCGAGTTTCGGTAATTCCATGACATTATTATAGTTAAACTTCTGCATTAGGGCAGGAGCAACTTCTTTAATGTATTTTTCCTTTAGACGTGCCACACTTAAGCCTCCCTTCCGGCGGTTATTTATCAAACTCTTCCCCGCACTGGTTACATATCCTTAATTTTTTCCCGTCGGCTAAGATTTTCTTGCTTATCCGTACAGGCTCTTTGCATCTTGAGCAGTAGATCATGACGTTTGAACTGGCAATACCGGCTTCTTGTTCTACAATTCCACCCTGGGGTTTTCCTTTGGTAGGTCTTGTGTGCCGCTTGGCAATATTGGCCCCCTCAACGATCACCCGTCCTTTATCCAGATCGACGCTGAGTATTTTGCCCTTTTTGCCGGCATCTTTACCAGTGATTACCTGAACCATATCCCCTTTTCTGACATGGATTTTCAGTTTGCTCATTACTTCACCTCCCAGCGGTAGATTACTCTTTCAAAATTACAGCACTTCCGGCGCTAATGATAGGATCTTGACAAACTCGTGCTCCCTCAACTCACGGGCTACGGGTCCAAATATACGTGTCCCCCGCGGGCTTTTGTCATCCTTGATAATAACCGCGGCATTTTCATCAAAACGGATATAGGAGCCATCCGTTCTCCTTACAGCATCCTTAGTGCGGACTACAACCGCTTTCACTACTTCTCCCTTTTTCACAACGCCCCCCGGTGTCGCTTCCTTGACCGTAGCTATTATCACATCGCCCAGCGAAGCATAACGGCGGAAAGAACCCCCTAAGGGACGGATACAGAGTATTTGTTTCGCTCCTGTATTATCAGCGACTTTTAGTCTGGTTTCTTGTTGTATCACGCCATGAACCTCCTTTCAGGAAATCTATATCCTGTTTATACCGTAGGCGCTTTATCGACCACCTGAACAACCCGCCAGCGTTTATCCCTGCTGATGGGACGGGTTTCAGCGATTTTTACTTTGTCCCCGGTCTTGCAAATATTCTCTTCATCATGGGCTTTATATTTTTTTGTTTGTTTCATGATCTTATTGTAGACGGGATGTTTGACGCTGCTTTCCACAGCCACAACGACCGTTTTATCCATTTTGTCGCTCACGACAACGCCCAGCCTGGTTTTGCACATGCCTCTATCCAAAACAATACCTCCTTCTTCAAACGTTTACACCGGAGTCACTTGCTTGCTTCCAGTTCACGTTGTCTGATCACGGTTTGAGTCCGCGCCATGGTTTTGCGGACTTCCCTGATCCGCATAGGATTTTCAAGTTGACCGGTAGCAAGCTGGAAGCGTAAGTTAAAAAGCTCTTCTTTCAGTTGAGAGATTTTGTTACTCAATTCATCATTGGTGAGATCACGAAGATTATTCGCTTTCACTTGCTTCACCACCTATTTCATCACGTTTTACAAACTTTGCCTTGATAGGCAGCTTGTGAGCGGCTAAGCGCAGGGCTTCACGGGCAGTTGCTTCATCAATGCCGGATATTTCAAACATAACCCGTCCCGGCTTGACTACAGCCACCCAATATTCCGGTGAGCCTTTGCCGCTTCCCATCCGGGTTTCGGCAGGTTTTGCCGTAATCGGTTTGTCAGGGAATATTTTGATCCACACTTTTCCTCCCCGTTTGATGTAACGGGTCATCGCGATACGTGCGGCTTCGATCTGCCGGTTGGTTATCCAGGCGGGCTCCAGAGCTTGCAGGCCATATTCGCCATAATTAACAACTGTGCCGCGCTGCGCTTTGCCTTTCATTACACCACGGTGGGGACGGCGAAATTTAACTCTTTTCGGTACGAGCATTGCTGTTTTCCTCCTTCCTGTTTACGACTCCAGGAAGTATTTCTCCTTTATAGATCCAAACTTTTACGCCGATCTTGCCATACGTCGTATTGGCTTCTGCAAAGCCATAATCAATATCCGCGCGCAATGTATGGAGGGGAACTTTGCCTTCGCTGTACCATTCGGAACGGGCAATTTCAGCCCCAGCCAGCCGGCCTGACGAAGAAATCTTAACACCTTGCGCACCAATCCGCATGGTACGGGATACGGCCTGTTTCATAGCTCTTCTAAAGGCTACCCGTTTTTCTAATTGGGCGGCGATACCCTCCGATACCAATTGGGCGTCCAGCTCCGGTTTTTTGATCTCTATTATATTGACATTGACTTTTTTGCCGGTCATTTTTTCCAACGTCTTGCGCAAAAGTTCTACTTCAGCGCCGCCACGGCCAATCACGATCCCCGGTTTGGCGGTGCGGATGGAAGCCTTGATACGGTTAGCGGCCCGTTCGATCTCCACGCCGGATATGCCGGCTGCAAAGAGTTGGGCTTTGATATATTTGCGGATCTTGATATCTTCGTGAAGGAGTTCTGCATAGTTTTTGTCAGCGTACCAGTTACTCTCCCAGCCACGAATGATTCCTACTCTTAGTCCTTTTGGGTGTACCTTCTGACCCACTATTTATCCCTCCTTCTTCTCACTGACTACGACAGTGATGTGGCTTGAACGCTTCTTAATGACATCGGCACGGCCCATCGCTCTAGGTTTGACCCTTTTTAAGGAGGGACCCGCGTCAACATAAGCTTCCTCCACAAAAAGTTCATCGGTATTCATTTCATAATTATGCTCAGCATTGGCTACCGCTGACTTCAAAACCTTGGAAATGGATTCCGTGGCTTTATGAGGCGTAAATCTCAAAATGGCGAAGGCTTCGTTAACCTTCTTTCCCCGGATGAGGTCGATCACCTGGCGGGCTTTCCGGGGAGAAATACGTATATATTTTGCAATTGCTTTGGCTTGCATGGAATGTACCTCCTCTCGTGCGCTTATTTCAAAGCGGTAGACCGCTCAGTGTGGGCGCTATGGCCTTTAAAAGTCCGCGTAGGTGCGAATTCTCCCAATTTATGTCCCACCATATCCTCAGTAATATAAACGGGAACATGTTTTTTCCCGTCATGAACGGCAATGGTATGCCCTACCATTTGTGGGAAAATGGTAGAACGTCTGGACCATGTCTTAATGACTTTTTTATCATTGGCCGTATTCAACACGTTTATTTTATTGATCAGACTTTGCTCAATGTAGGGACCTTTTTTAAGTGATCTGCCCATTCATTTGCCTCCTTTCCAACAGTTTTCGCGAAGACTACTTCTTGCGAGGCGTTACAATGAATTTATCATTTGTATTTTTCTTTTTCCGGGTTTTTCCGCCAATAGCGGGTTTACCCCAAGGAGTAACCGGGTTTTTCCGGCCAATGGGGGAGCGTCCCTCTCCGCCGCCATGCGGATGATCCACAGGATTCATGACCACCCCGCGGTTAGTCGGTCTTATCCCCATCCAGCGGGTACGTCCGGCTTTCCCGAAATGAATGTTTTCATATTCTAAATTGCCAAGCTGACCGATAGTGGCCTTGCAATTAATGTGTATCATACGGACTTCACCGGAAGGCATCCTGATCGAAGCATAATCTTTTTCCTTAGCCATCAACTGGGCGGAACTGCCTGCAGAGCGGACCAGTTGGGCGCCTTTTAAGGGTTTGAGTTCAATATTGTGGATAATGGAACCAACCGGAATATCCCCTAACCGCAGGGCGTTACCCGCTTTTATATCCGCGGTCGGTCCTGACAGGACCTGATCTCCCACTTTTAAACCATGAGGAGCGAGAATGTATCTCTTTTCCCCGTCAGCATAATGCAGCAAGGCAATATTTGCTGAACGGTTGGGATCGTATTCAATGGTCGCGACCTTTGCTGGAATACCGTCCTTGTCACGCTTAAAATCAATGACTCTATATAAGCGTTTATGACCTCCGCCTCTGTGCCTCACCGTCATCCGGCCCTTGTTGTTGCGACCGCCGTTTTTTTTCAGCGGTTGACTCAAGGACTTTTCCGGTCCCTTGGCGGTTATGTCCTCAAAGGTGGACACCGTCATTTCGCGTCTACCAGGCGAAGTCGGCTTAAAGCCTTTTACCGGCATCCTTGTTCCCTCCTTTTTCGTTAAACTATCAATTTATTCTTCAAAGATCGGCAGCCTTTGTCCGGCCTTGACCGAAACAATGGCTTTTTTCCGTGATGCGGTCATACCTGATGTCCTGCCCTGGCGTTTCATTTTTCCTACCACATTCATGGTGGTTACATTAGTGACCGTCACTTTGAAAATGGTTTCCACCGCGTGCTTGATTTCAATCTTGTTGGCATTTTTGTTAACTTCAAAGGTGTATTTGTTTTCTTCCATCAAGCCGGTGGTCCTTTCGCTAACGAGAGGTTTAATCAATACTTCATAGGGATCACGCATTAGCCAGCACCTCCTCCACCATAGCCACGGCATCCTTGGTAATGATCAATTTATCATGATTGATCAAGTCGTATACATTGATGCCCCCGGCACAAAGAGGCTTAATACCAGGAATATTTCTGGCCGACTCTGAAACAAAACCATTATTTTCAGCGGTCACAACCAGGGCTTTTTGCTCAACTCCCAGATTCGCTAATACCTGTACCATATCTTTGGTTTTCGGCGCTGCAAATCCCAACTGGTCTAAAACGACCAGATCCCCTCCAAGCACCTTGGCGGAGAGGAGCGATTTTACAGCAAGACGCCTTTTTTTACGCGGAATAGAGTAAGAATAATCACGGGGCCTCGGCCCAAAGACGATACCCCCTTTACGCC
Organism: Peptococcaceae bacterium UBA5318; assembly: GCA_002408285.1. Taxonomy (GTDB): domain Bacteria; phylum Bacillota; class Peptococcia; order DRI-13; family UBA5318; genus UBA5318. The sequence goes on from DHRG01000009.1 coordinate 56,379, forward strand.
AGAGCGGAGAACGGGTCGTACCTGCGCGGGCGCGTCCTGTTCCTTTTTGTCTCCAAGGTTTTTTGCCGCCGCCGCGTACTTCTCCTCTGGTCTTGGCGGAATGGGTCCCCCGGCGCAGACTGGCTAACTGCATAACAACCGCTTCATGAACGACCGCTTCATTTGGTTCAATCCCAAAAACAGTTTCGTCCAACTCTATTTCACCGACTTGGGCGCCTTCCATGTTATATACAGTAACTTTCGGCATCTAATTCATCCTCCTTTCCCATCAAATCCTAGGCTTTTACAGAGCTTTTGATGGTTATTAAGCTTTTTTTCGGACCTGGCACAGCCCCTCTGATGAGTATCAGATTGCGGTTAGGGTCCACTTTAACCACCAGCAGTTTTTGCACGGTTACCTTCACCCCACCCAAGTGTCCGGGCATTTTGCGTCCCCGAAAAATCCGGGCTGGGCCTTTGGCTCCCGCAGAACCAGGACGGCGATGGTACTTGGAACCATGTCCCATAGGTCCCCGGCCCATGTTATGACGCTTGATTCCGCCGGCAAAACCTTTGCCTTTAGAAACAGCCGTCACATCGACCCATTCTCCCATAGCAAAAACGTCGGCCTTAATTTCCTGTCCCACTTCATAAGCGTTGGTATCTTTCAGTCTTAATTCTTTCAAATACCGTAAAGGTTTGGCCTGACTTTTGGCCAAATGTCCTTTCGCGGGTTTGTTTAGTTCCTTTTCCGTAATCTCCCCAAAGCCAACCTGAATGGCATTGTATCCGTCATTTTCTTCAGTTTTTTTCTGCACGACAACGCAAGGCCCGGCCTCGATCACAGTAACAGGAACGGCTTTGCCGGATTCATCAAAGATTTGCGTCATGCCAATCTTTTTCCCCAATATGGCTTTTATCAACTTTGCCACCTCCTAAAAAACCTTCGGCTGTATTTCAATTTTTCTTCTATAATTTGATTTCAATATCGACCCCCGCTGGAAGATCTAAACCCATTAAGGCGTCAACCGTTTTAGGAGTAGGGTCCAGTATGTCAATCAGACGCTTGTGCGTTCTCATTTCAAACTGCTCACGCGAATCTTTATTCACATGAGGAGACCTTAAGATAGTAAAAGTATTACGTTCCGTTGGCAGGGGGATGGGGCCTGCAACAGCAGCTCCTGTGCGCTTTGCTGTTTCCACGATTTTTTCGGATGATTGATCAAGGATCTTGTGGTCAAAGGCCTTCAACCTGATCCTGATTTTTTGTTGTTTTCCCATAGTGATTTACCTCCTTTTCGCCCGACTTATTATTTTTCGGACATTCTCGGCAGAAATTCCCCGAATCGGTTATTAAACAACGCCCTCGGGCGTGTCATAACCGTCTTCAGCAACCTCCCGCCTCATTGCATGCCAACCATACTTGTTGATTATATCTAAAAAACGATAGAACCACAAGCCTTAATATAAAAATTTATTCCTGAATACTGGCTACA